>JANOKY010000031.1:0-7402 GCA_031419635.1 Burkholderiales bacterium
CGACAGCATCGTTCCCGCCCGCTTCGGCACCGCGCATTACGCGGCACTGCGAGGCCCCAAGCGAATCGCGGTGGTCAAGGCGGCCGACCACAACGACTGGTTCGAGCGCCTCGACGACAGGTGGTGGCGGGAGGCGACATCGTTTCTGCTCGGTGAGTCCGTCTTGCCGTGAGCCGAAGCGCAAGCCAGCAGGTCTTTTCGCAGGAGCCGATCAGGGCTAATCTCGCTGGTGGGGCACGCCCCATGTTCGAGGAACACCATGACCAACCTTGCAGACTTTCGGCATGCCGCGACGGCAATCGCCTTCGCTGCCGCGGTGGCCCTGTTGCCGGCGTGCGGCGGCGATGATGGGACCGGCCCCGCCGCTGAATGGCCACCGCCGGCAGCTGCGGGGCTGGCGCTGGAAGGCGCGCGCGTGTCGGGTCGCGATGAGGCGCTGCGGATCGTCGCGCGCGGCGTCGTGGCGCCGCTGTACACCAGCGAGCTGGCCCACGCCCTGCTGGCGCGCGTGTTCGAGTTGCGCTCGACCGCCCAGGGCACAGGGCCCGCTGCATCTGCCGGCGAACGCTGGGTGCTGGCGCCGGACGCACAGCCGCTCGGTGCCGGGGCCGCGGTCGTTGGCCCGGTCGCCATCGAGATTGAAGCCGCGGACCACGCCGAAGGCCTGATGCTTCGCGGCGAAGCCGGCTTCGTGCGCGCGGTGGTTCGCTTCGAGCGCGTTGCGCTCGGCGCGGCGGCGCAGGTCGATGGTGCGATCGTGCTCGTGGTGTCGCGTACGGCCGTCGGCGCGGGATCGGCACGCCGCAGCCAGGCCGATGCGCTGTCCATCACCGACGCTCACGGAACGCTGCACTGGTCGTACCTCGACGTCAGTGTCGATCCGCAGCAGGTGGTGCAGAGGATGACCGTCGTGTCCGACGTGCCGTTGGGCGGCGACGGCCCGGTGTGGCTGGACGCGACGTCGAGTGCACCCGGTCAACTCGCTGTAGCGTCGGCCGGTGCGAGCTTGTCCTCAGGGCGCTATGTCGCAGAAGGCGTGATCGGTTTTCTGCAAGCGCGCCTGACACTGCAGGTGGCGGCCGACGGCGGCTGGACGATCGACGTCGACAACGACAAGGACGATCGCATCGATTTCGTGGTCCATGCCTCGGCGGACGAGGCGCGAGCGCTGATGCCGGGCCTGTGAATCCAGTGCATTGCACGAACCCGCTCGGGCTGCGCTGGGCGTTCGGCTCCGGTGGGTCTGTGGCGCGCGCTACCGTCAGGCTGAACGATTGCCAACATGCCAGAGCAACTGACCAAGCACCCTGAAGTGACCCTGCAGGTCCTGCGCAGCGCTGGCGCGCAGTGCGGCACCGGGGCGCCGCCGACGATCCTCACGGCCTGCCCGGCCGAGCGCTTGTGCAAACTGCCCGGCGGCGAGATCTGTGTCTACGGCCTGGCGGACGCATCGCGCATGACGCAGATCACGCAAAGCGACTGGCAGGCGCTGGTACAGGCCGCTCCCGCCCCGGGCGGTGCCGCCGGCGCAGGGTCGGCACCGTCGGAGAGCGCAGGCCTGGCGCTGGCCTTTGGCATCGGCCTGCTGTTGCTCGGCGTGGTGATCGGCTGGATGTTGCGGCGCGGGCGATGACCGCTTCCGTACTGGCTGACGCGGTGGTGGCGCTTCACCTGCTGTTCATCCTGTATGTCGTCTTCGGCGCTGCTTTGCTGTGGCGCTGGCCGCGGTTGGTATGGCTGCACCTGCCGGCCGCGCTATGGGGCGTGTTCGTGGAGCTCTCCGGCGCAGTCTGCCCGCTCACGCCGCTGGAAAACGGGTTGCGGCAGACGGCGGGCGAACAGGGCTATGCCGGCAGCTTCGTAGCGCACTACCTGCTGCCACTGATCTACCCCGACACCCTGACCCGTGAGCTGCAGTGGCTGCTCGGTGCCGGCGTGGTGCTCGTCAATGGGTTGCTGTATGCGCTGTGGCTGTCGAGGCACCGGCGGCAAGGCCGCCGTTGACGAGCGCGCGCCACGCAGCGCGTGTCGTCTTCGTCGATCTCCGACTTGGGCGTAGGATCGATGCGTCCGTGCCGCTTCCGCCCTGCCTCGGGAATGCATCATGACCGCAGCGGATTTTTCGCACCTGCGCCAACACATGCTCGCGCTGATCGCCGCCAAGACGATCTATGACAGCCTGCCCTTGGGTAAAGCGGCGCTGGCCCGGCGGGTCATGGAGGCGCTGGCCAAGGTGCCGCGCCATGAGTTCGTGCCGCTCGAGCTGCAGCCCCTGGCCTACGACGACAGCCCCTTGCCGATCGGCTGCGGCAAGACGATCTCGCAGCCGTTCATCGTCGCCGTCATGACCGACCTGCTCGATCTGCGGCCGACCGACATCGTGCTCGAGATCGGCACCGGGCTGGGCTACCAGACGGCGGTTCTGGCGCAACTGGCGCTGCGCGTCTACAGCGTCGAGCGGATCGAGGCGCTGGCCGTGCAGGCGCGGCGCCAGCTGGCGCTGCAGGGTTACGCCAATATCGAGATCAGGGTCGGCAACGGTTGCGCCGGCTGGGCCGAACACGCGCCGTTCGACAAGATCATCGTCACCGCCGCGCCCGAGCTGATTCCGCTGGCGCTGCTCGACCAGTTGGCGCCGGGCGGCAGGCTCGTGCTCCCCGCCGGTCTGCCCGATGCGCAGCAATTGCTGCGGGTCGACAAGGACGCCGACGGCCGGCTATCGACGCAGGAGATCCTGCCGGTGTGCTTCTCGCTGCTCGAGGACGCTGAGGCCGGGTGAAAGGCTCAGGCTCAGGCTTCGCCGTAGGGCGCCAGCGTCGTCAGCCGGGCGTCCTCGACCGGGCCACCAACCGTGAAGTGATAGAGCGACTGGAACGCCAGGCCCTCGAGCCCGAACAACCGGTGCACCGGGTCGTCGAAGTAGCAGCCGATGCCCGTGGCCCGCACGCCGGCCGCTTCGGCTTCCAGGTACAACACCTGGCCAATCAGGCCGGCTTCCCAGAACAGCCGGCGATAGCACCAGGGCCCGTGCGTGAATAGCATCTGCTGATACTCGGCGATCATGGCCAGCGAAAAGGTGCCGTCGCCGGCGATGTCCTGATGGCAACTGACTTGCGTCGCGAGCCGCCTCGCGTCGCCGGCCTCCAGCAGCCGCAGCGGCAGGTCGGCCGGGCAACCCGGCGGCGTGGTCCAGGCGAAGTGCTCGTGCATCGCGCGTTTCAGCGTGTCGGCCTTGGCCGGGTCGCGCACGAGCAGGTACAGGCCGGGCGCCAGGCCGTCGATCCGGTGCACGAACAGGCCGAGGTGGATTGCCGGATCCCAGGGGATGGCGTCCCAGGGCATCGGACGCGCCAGCGCCGCCAGCGCCACGCGCGGCATCACCCGCTCGAGCATCGCGTAAACGCGCCCGGCGGCCAACGAGATCCGGCCGTCGCAGGCCAGCAGGCTGCGCCGCTGCAGGATGATCTGTGCGGCGGCGGGTCCGTCAACGCTCGCGCCGGCTTCGCGCCGTGGCGCGGGTGCGCCCTGCACTTCGAACGGCTCGCCGGGCGGTTTGCGCGACGCGAGTGCGATCTCGTCGATGGCCGCCCACGGCAGCGGATCTTCGCGGCTGAGCCGGTTCGCCCGGCCGCTCCAGCGTTGCCGCGCCAGCTCGCGCGCCGCGGAAGGATCGACCTGCAACGCCAGCCTGCGCTTCGCGCCGGAGCGCCGATCGTCGGCGGTCGGCCAGACGGCCAGGACGGGACCCGGGTATTCGCGCTCTGCGTCGGCGAAGTCCTCGTCCCGGTTCAGTCCGAGCAGGTCCTCGACCGTCTCGTCCGCCATGCCGTGCAGCAACACCGCGCGCCAGCCGAGCGTGGCCGCGGCCAGGCGCAGCGCGCCGACCGCGTGCCCGAGGTCATGCTGGCAATAGCGGAAGGCGCGCTCGCCGTACTTCCAGGCTTCGCGCCAGTGGATCGCCGAGAGCCCGACCAGAAAGGTCTGCGGCGCAAGGGCGCGCGTCAGTTGCGTGAACAACGCGGCCGGGCCCTCTGCGCGGCGTTCGAGACCGTGCTAGCGGGGCGCGTAGTGGTACAGGCCAGTGCTGTCCGCAAACCCGGCCAAGGGCCCGAGCAGCAGGTAGGCCTCGGTGGGGTGCAGGTTGCCGCTCGAAGGATTGCAGCGCAGCGCCCAGCGCGTGGCGCCGGCCTGCTTCCACGCGGAAATGCCCAGCGCGTACTGGAGCAGCCGCGACAGCGAGCGCAGCGTCAGCGGCGCGCTCGGCACCGATCCGGGGCTGAACAGGTCCTCATAGCGAGGCGAGCGCGGCGCTTCGTCAGGGCCGAGTATCGGCAACGGATGCAGCGCCGCGCCTTCAAAACGGCGGAACGGGTTCGGCTGGTTGGCCCAGTCGAGCTGACCAGGCCCGCGCGCAGTGCGGTTGAACTGGTGCTTGGTTCGCTCGTGGTAGCGCAGCACCGCTTCGATATTGTCGGCGTCGTGCATCGCGGCGGCATCATTGCCGAGCCAGTCAGCCGGCCAGCGCGTCGTCGAGCACTTCAACCCAGTGCCGCACCGGGGTCGCGGTGCCGCTTTGCAGGTGCTGGATACAGCCGATGTTGGCCGAGACGATCACCTGCGCATCGAGCGGCGCCAGGTTCGCGAGCTTGCGGTCGCGCAGCTCATAGGCCAGCTTGGGCTGCAACACCGAGTAGGTGCCGGCCGAGCCGCAGCAGAGGTGGCTTTCATTCATGGGCACACTCACCTCGAAGCCGAGCGCGTTGAGGTGGGTCTCGACGCCGCCGCGCAATTGCTGGCCGTGTTGCAGCGTGCAGGGTGGATGGTACGCGAGGCGTACCACCCGCCGGGCGGGTGTGGATGTTGCACCCCCTCCCCGCTCCCCCGCCGAGCGGGGGAGGGCCAACTTCGCCTTCAGCGCCTCGACCAGGTCGGGCAGCAGCTCCGACAAGTCCTTCGTCAGCGCGCTGATGCGTGCGGCCTTGGCGGCGTAGTCGGCGTCATGGGCCAGCGCGTCACCGTATTCCTTGACCGTCACGCCGCAGCCCGAGGCGTTCATCACAATGGCTTCGACGGTGCCGCTGCTCGTCAGCCCTTCGACCAGCGGCCACCAGGCGTCGATGTTGCGGCGCATGTCGGCCAGGCCGCCGTCGACGTCGCCAAGGTGGGTGCGGATCGCGCCGCAGCAGCCGGCGCCGTCGGCGGCCAGGGTCTGGATGCCGGCGGCATCAAGCACGCGCGCAGTGGCGGAGTTGATGTTGGGCATCATCGCCGGCTGCACGCAGCCGAGCAGCATCAGCACCTTGCGCGGGTGCGTGCGCGTGGGCCATTGGTGCGCACGCGTACCGGCGGCGGCGGGCACCTTGTACTTCAGCGTCGCCGGCAGCAGCGGGCGCAGCAGTTGGCCCAGCTTCATCGCCGGGCCGAACAGCGGCGAGGTCAGGCCCACCATCAACGCACTGCGTGTCAGCCGCTCCATCAACGGCCGCTCTACCTTGGCCTCGACGATCTTGCGGCCGATGTCGACCAGGTGCCCGTACTGCACGCCGCTCGGGCAGGTGGTCTCGCAGTTGCGGCAGGTCAGGCAACGGTCGAGGTGCAACTGCGTCGAGCGCGTCGGCGCATGGCCTTCGAGCACCTGCTTGATCAGGTAGATGCGCCCGCGCGGGCCGTCGAGCTCGTCGCCGAGCAACTGGTAGGTCGGGCAGGTCGCGGTGCAAAAGCCGCAGTGCACGCATTTGCGCAGGATGGCCTCGGCCGCCTCGCCGTCGAGGGTGCCTTTGAACTCGGGGGCCAGGTTGGTTTGCATTCAGGCTCACAACTCCGCGTACAGCCGGCTGCGGTTGAAGACGCGGTCGGGGTCGAAGGCCTTCTTCAGTTCGCGGTGAAAGCGCGCCAGCGGCGCCGACAGCGGGTGGAACGCCCCCGCGCTCTTGTCCTGGCCGCGAAACAGGGTGGCATGGCCGCCGGCCGCTGTCGCCGCCAGGCGCACCTGGGCGGCACCGGCCGCGCTGCACAGCCAGCGTTGCGCGCCGCCCCATTCGACGAGTTGTTCGCCGGGCAGTTCGATCGGCGCGGCGGTCTGCGCCACACCCAGGCGCCAGAGTGCGGCGCCACCACCGACGGCCGTCGAGGCGCTGGTGAAGTACTCGTCTTGCTGATCGCGCAGGCCTCGCCAGAAGCTGGCCGCGAGCTGCGCTTCGATGGCTTCGCCGCCGAGTTGTCGGCACGCGGCGTCGACCGCCGCGCGCGCGCCCGCCAGGCGCAGCACCAGGGTACCGTTCCACAAGGCGCTGGCCGAAATCGGCAGCGGCTGGCCGCCCCAGGCGTTGAGCTGGGTCAGCGCGCTGGCTTGGTCGAAGTCGAAGCGCAGCGTGGCCGTGGCGGTGGGCTGCGGCAGCACTTTGAGCGACACCTCGCAAATCACGCCGAGGATGCCCATCGAGCCCGACAGCACGCGCGAGACGTCGTAGCCGGCCACGTTCTTCATCACCTGGCCGCCGAAGGAGAGGACTTCGCCTTTGCCGTTGAGCAGGGTGGCGCCGAGCAGGTGGTCGCGCACGCTGCCCGCCGCGGCGCGTGCCGGGCCCGACAGCCCGGCGGCCACCATGCCACCGACGGTGGACGACGGCCCGAACCGCGGCGGCTCGAAGGCCAGGTGCTGGCCCATTTCCGCCAGCGCCGCTTCGAGCTCGGCCAGCGGCGTGCCGGCGCGCACCGTCACCACCAGCTCGGTTGGCTCGTAGCTGGAGATGCCGGCCAGCGACCGCACATCGAGTGGCTCGCCCTGCAGCGCATTGCCATAGAAGTCTTTCGTGCCGCCGCCGACGATGCGCAAGTGGCCGCCGGCCGCGCGCGCGGTCTGGACCTGATCGACAAGGCGGGCGAGTGCAGCGTCCATCAAAACCTCGGCAGCTCGGGGAAGGGCAGCAGCCCCTTCTTCACATGCATCTTGCCGTACTCGGCGCAGCGCACCAGGGTGGGAATCACCTTGCCGGGGTTGAGCGTGCCGGCAGGGTCGAAGGCGTGCTTGAGGGCCAGCATCTGCGCGCGCTCTTCGGGGCTGAACTGCACGCACATCGAGCTGAGTTTTTCGACGCCGACGCCATGCTCGCCGGTGACGGTGCCGCCCATCGCGACGCTGGTTTCCAGGATGTCGGCGCCGAACAGCTCGGCGCGATGCAGTTGATCGGCATCGTTGGCGTCGAACAGGATCAGCGGGTGCAGGTTGCCGTCGCCGGCATGGAACACGTTGCAGCAGCGCAGGCCGTACTTGACCTCCATTTGCTGAATGGCGAGCAGGATGTCGGCCAGGCGCTTGCGCGGGATCGTCGAGTCCATGCACATGTAGTCGGGGCTGATGCGGCCCGACGCCGGGAAGGCGTTCTTGCGCCCGCTCCAGAAC
>JANOKY010000032.1:0-2853 GCA_031419635.1 Burkholderiales bacterium
TCGGCCCAACTGCTGCGGCGCTGCAAGGAGAAGCCATTGCGCTCGATCAGCGCCGCGACTTCGTCGAAGCGCTGCGGATGGCGCGGCACGATCACCAGCAGCGGCCGCGGCTCGGGCAGCGCGCGCCAGGCGTCGAGCAGCGGCTGGTCTTCGCCTTCGCGGCTGACGGCCATCAGCACCACCGGCCGCGCCAGCGTCTGGCGCCAGGCGTGGCCGTGCACCAGCAGCTTGGCTGGCGGCGTGATGTCGAACTTGGTGTTGCCGCACACCTCCACCGGCTTGGCGCCCGATTCGCGCAGGCGCTGCGCGTCGCGCGCGGTTTGCGCCAGCACGCGGTTGAAGGCGGCCAGCGCCGGGCGCAGCAACACATCAAAGCGGCGGCCCTTGCGCTGGCTCTTGGCCGACAGCCTGGCGTTGGCCAGCACCATCGGCACCTGGGCATTGCGCGTGGCGTGCATCAGGTTGGGCCAGACCTCGGTTTCCATGACCACGCCCACGGCTGGGCGGTAGCGCTTGAGGAAGCGCCGCACCGCACCGGGCGTGTCGTAGGGGAACCAGGCCTGGTCGTCGTCGGCGTGCAGCAGATCGCGGCCGGCGGCCACCCCGGTGGCCGTGCTACAGGTCAGTTGCAGGCGCCTCTGCGGCAGCGCGGTGCGCAAGGCGGCCACCAGCGGCGCCGCAGCCCGGGTTTCACCGAGCGACACCGCGTGCACCCAGACCACGCCGCCCTGGCCGCGCCGCGGCGGCAGTGCGTAGCGGCCCAGGCGTTCAGCCAGGCGCTTGCGGTAGGCCGGCTCGGCCGCGCCGCGCCACCACAGCCGCGCCAGGTACACGGGCGTGGCCAGCCACAGCACGAACGAGTACAGGCCGCGGGCGAGCAGCGCGAACATCAATGGGCCGCTGCGGCGATCCGGGCGTCGGGCTTGACGAACCTGAGCGCCGCCATCATCACGGCCTCGATGCGCTGCAGCGCCGCCGCGGTGTGGCCCTCGAAGCGCAGCACCAGCACCGGCGTGGTGTTGGAGCCGCGGATCAGGCCGAAGCCATCCGGCCAATCGACGCGCAGGCCGTCGATGGTGTTGATCTCGGCGCCGGCAAAGGCCAGCCGGCCGTCGGCGACGCGGGCCTGCAACTCGGCCACGAGGCGGTGGTGCTCGCCCTCGGCACAAAGCACGTTCAGCTCAGGGGTGTTGAAACTGGTCGGCAGCGCATTCAGCACCGCACTCGGGTTCTTGTGGCGCGACAGGACCTCGAGCAGGCGCGCCGCGGTGTAGGTGGCATCGTCGAAGCCGTACCAGCGCTCGCCGAAGAAGATGTGGCCGCTCATCTCGCCCGCGATCGGGGCCTTGATCTCGGCCATCTTGGCCTTGATCAGCGAGTGGCCCGTTTTGTAGATCATTGGCACGCCGCCGGCCGCGCGGATCGCCGGTGCCAGGCGTTGCGTGCTCTTGACGTCGAAGATCACCGTGCCACCCTTGTTGCGCGAGAGCACATCGGTGGCCAGCAGCATCAACTGGCGGTCGGGATAAATGATCTGGCCGTCCTTGGTGACGACGCCCAGGCGGTCGCCATCGCCATCGAAAGCCAGGCCGATTTCGGCGTCGGTGCTCTTCACGCGCTGGATCAGCTCGGCCAGGTTCTCCGGCTTGCTCGGGTCGGGGTGGTGATTCGGAAAGTCGCCATCGACCTCGGAGTACATCTCATCGACCTGGCAGCCGAGCGCGCGAAGAATGCCAGGTGCGGAAGCACCGGGAATCCCATTCCCGGAGTCGACCACGATCTTCATCTTGCGCGACAGCTTCGCGTCGCTGGTGATGCGGTGCTTGTACTCGGCCAGGATGTTCATCTTCGCGGTGCGGCCGGCGCCAAAGGTATACCGCTCGGCCTCGATGCGCTCACGCAGGTGTTGGATGTCGTTGCCATAGATCGCGCGCCCGGCCAGCACCATCTTGAAGCCGTTGTAGTCCTTCGGGTTGTGGCTGCCCGTGACCTGGATGCCCGAGCGGCAGCCATGCGCGCCGCGGGTAGCTGCAACGTAGTACAGCATCGGTGTGGTCACGGCGCCGAGGTCGACGACATCCAGCCCGGTTGAGGCCAGGCCGCGCATCAAGGCGGCAACCAGGCCGGGGCCCGACAGCCGGCCATCGCGCCCGACCGCAATGGCCTTCTCACCCGCGCCCACGGCGTCGGAACCGAAGGCCCGGCCGAGGTGCTCGGCAAAGGTCTCGTCAATAGTTTGCCCGACGACCCCGCGGATGTCGTAGGCCATGAAGATCGATGCGGCTGTTTTCATGCGGGCGTGCTCCTTCGGGTGGCGGGATTGTAGGCAGGCGTTGCAGGCATCGGTTCGCGCCGATCGCCGCGCGAAGCCGCGTGATGGATTACATGGCCGAAATGCTTGCCTACCGAAGGGAAGGCGGCGTCCGTGTGACGGCCGCTTGTCATAACTGCGAGCTTTTCATAATGGCCGTTGAACTAAACCGCTGCCGCGGTGGTTGCCTCACTCGAAGGAGTGAAGTGATCGTTGCCATACCTTGATCGATGCGGGCATGTGCCCGTGCTGATCGAGGAGACGGTGATGACTTCCATTCTTCGGCAACGCATGCTCGACGCGATGGTGCTCAGCGGCAAGGCGGCGCGCACCCAGGGGCCTACATCGGCGCGGTGTTCAGCCTGGCGCGCCACTACCACCGCAGCCCCGACGCCCTGACGGCCGACGACGTGCAGCACTACCTGCTGCACCTGCTGCGCGAGCGGCATCTCTCGCGCTCCAGCGTCAACCAGTACGGCTGCGCGTTTCGCTTCCTGTACGGCCGCGTGCTCGGGCTGGACGGCCAGACCTTCCAGATCCCG
>JANOKY010000033.1:0-2811 GCA_031419635.1 Burkholderiales bacterium
AGTCATCACCGACATCGCGCGCCAGGAACTGCGCAGCTACAAGCAACTGCCGAAGAATTTCTATCACATCCAGACCAAGTTCCGCGACGAGCGCCGGCCGCGTTTCGGCCTGATGCGCGGGCGCGAGTTCACGATGAAGGATGCATACTCGTTCGACCGCGACGCAGCCGCCGCGGCCAGGAGCTACGAAGTGATGCTCAAAGCCTACGGCGCGATCTTCGACCGCTTCGGCCTGACCTACCGCGCCGTGGCCGCCGACAGCGGCGCCATCGGCGGCGACCTGTCGCAGGAGTTCCAGGTCATCGCCGACACCGGCGAGGACGCGATCGTCTATTGCCCCGGCTCGGCCTACGCGGCGAACATCGAGCTGGCCGAAGCTGTCACGCCGAGCGCGGCGCGTGCGGCCGCGACGCAGGCGATGCAGAAGACGCCAACGCCAGGAAAAAGCACCTGCGAAGACGTGGCAGCCTTGCTCGGCGTGCCGCTGACCCGCACCGTCAAGTCGCTGGTGCTGGCCACCGACGAACTCAACGAAGCTGGCGATCTGGTCAAGACCAGCCTGTGGCTTCTGTTGGTGCGAGGCGACCATGCGCTCAACGAAGTCAAGGCCAGCAAGCTGCCCGGCCTGAGCGCAGGTTTTCGCTTTGCCACCGTCGCTGAGATCGAAGGCCATTTCGGGAGCAAGCCCGGCTACCTCGGCGCCATCTCCACGCGCAAGGCGGTGAAAGTGGTGGCCGACCGCACGGTGGCGCAGATGAGTGATTTCATCTGCGGTGCCAATGAAGCCGACTTCCACTACACCGGCGTCAACTGGGGCCGTGACCTGCCCGAGCCCGACCTGGTGGCTGACATCCGCAATGTCGTCGCCGGGGATCCATCGCCTGATGGCAAGGGTGTGCTGGCGATCCAGCGCGGCATCGAGGTCGGCCATGTCTTCTACCTCGGAACCAAATACAGCAAGCCGATGAACGCCAGCTACCTCGACGAAACCGGCAAGCCGCGCCTGTTCGAGATGGGCTGCTACGGCATCGGTGTCACGCGCATCCTGGGCGCCGCGATCGAGCAGAACCACGATGCGCGCGGCATTGTCTGGCCCGACGCGATCGCACCGTTCACGCTGGTGATCTGCCCGATCGGCTACGAGCGCAGCGAGGCCGTGCGCACGCAGGCCGACGCGCTGCACGAACAGCTCGGCCAACTCGGCATCGACGTCATGCTCGATGACCGCGGCGAGCGCCCCGGCGCCATGTTCGCCGACTGGGAGTTGATCGGCGTGCCGCACCGCGTGGTCATCTCCGACCGTGGCTTGAAGGAAGGCACGGTCGAATACCAGGGCCGGCGCGACGCCGCGGCCACGCCGATGACATTGCCCGACCTCATCGCCAAGTGCAGCGCATGGCGGCAGCAAGCGCCGGTGGCCGCCTGAGCAGCCGACGCGCCGCGCTGATCGCTGCCGCGGCTTGCGCGCTGCCCCGTGGGTCGCTGGCGGGAGCGCAGGTCGAAGAGCCCCTGGCCGATGCGGTGCGCTCGGCGCTGGCGGCCGCGGTCGCCGCCGACGCGCCACCGCGCCCTAGCTTTGCCGACATCGAGCAGCGCCTGGCCTACCTGCGCTGGCTCGGCGCCAACAGCGAGCGGCTGAAGAAGCGCAAGAGCGAAGCGCGCACGCGCATCGAGTTCCTCGAAACGCTCTGGTACGAGGCCACGCGGGCCGCGCTCGAGCCGGCGCTGGTGCTGGGACTGATCCAGGTCGAGAGCGGTTTTCGCAAGTACGCGGTCAGCGTGGTCGGTGCGCGCGGCTACATGCAGATCATGCCGTTCTGGGCCCGCGTGATCGGCGACGGCGACGCCGCCAAGCTGTTCCACATGCAGACCAACCTGCGCTTCGGCTGCGTCATCCTGCGCCATTACCTCGAGCGCGAGCGCGGCGACCTGTTCATGGCGCTGGGCCGCTACAACGGCAGCCGCGGCCGGCCGGAGTATCCGAACGCGGTGCTGGGCTCACGCCGGCAGTGGCTGGTGGCGGTTTAAAGACCCAGCCAGGCCTGCGGTGCGGCGGCGTCGATGCCCAGCAGTGCCAGCACGCGCTCGACGCTATCGCCCACCAACTGCTCGATCGTCGTTGGCCGGTGGTAAAAGGCCGGCAGCGGCGGGAATACGATCGCGCCCATCTCGGTGGCCGCGGTCATGTTGCGCAGGTGGGCCAGGTTGAACGGCGTCTCGCGCACCATCAGCAGGAGCCGGCGGCGTTCCTTCAGGGTCACATCGGCGGCGCGCGTCAGCAGGTTGTCACCGAAGCCATGGGCGATCGCGGCCAGCGACTTCATCGAGCACGGCGCCACCACCATCGCCGCGGTGTCGAAGCTGCCGCTGGCGATGCACGCGCCGATGTCGCCAGGCGCGTAGGCCCGTGTTGCCAGGGCTTCGAGCGCGCTCCGGTCCAGGCCCAATTCATGGTGCACATTGAGCACCCCGGCCGGGGTGGCCACCAGGTGCGTCTCGATGCCCAGCGCGCGTGCCCGCTCAAGCAGGCGCACGCCGTAAATCGCCCCGCTGGCGCCGGTGACGCCGACCACCAGCCGGCGAGGTGTGACGGTCACGTCGGCGTCAGCACCTGCTGCAATTCGCCGGCCTGGTACATCTCCATCATGATGTCCGAGCCGCCGACGAACTCGCCATTGACATAGAGCTGCGGGATCGTCGGCCAGTTGGCGAAGTCTTTGATGCCCTGGCGGATGCCTTCGTCTTCGAGCACGTTGACCGTCTTCAGGTCATTCACGCCGCAGGCCTTGAGGATTTGCACGGCGCGGCCGG
>JANOKY010000034.1:0-1847 GCA_031419635.1 Burkholderiales bacterium
ATCCAGGGCAACCTCGACCTGGTGCGCGAACTGCTCGGCAGCGACGCCGCCAAGGTGCAGGGCGAGCTGAAGCTGGTCGATGCCCAGATCGAGCGCATGCGCCTGATCGTCACGCGCCTGCTGCAGTTTGCGCGGCCCAACGAATTCGCCGGCTACGTCGAAGCGGTGGACATCGATGCGGCCCTGGAAGACAGTCTGCTGCTGACCGGCCACCTGCTGGCCAAGACGCGCATCGCCGTGCAGCGGCGCTTCGCCGCCACGCGCCGGCCGGCGATCAACCGCCAGGAATTGCAGCAGGTGATCGTCAACCTGCTGGTGAATGCGACGCAGGCCATGCCCGACGGCGGCACGCTGAGCCTGACCACACGCGATACGGACGGCGGCACGGTCGAGATCGAGGTTGCCGACACCGGCACCGGCCTCGGTGCGGCGCTGATCGCCGAGCTGTTCAAGCCCTTCGTCACGCGCAAGAAGGACGGCACCGGCCTGGGCCTGTGGATCAGCCGCAGCATCGTCGAGCGCTACGGCGGCGAGATCGACGCAGCCGACCGTGGCGATGGCACGAGCGGCGCGGTGTTCACCCTGCGGCTGCGCTGCGAGGTCGGTGCGCCGGGCGCGTAGCCGACCCGCGCCGCTACTCCAGCATGTCGAAGCCCTGGGTTTCGACCTGCACGAAGGCGCGGGTCAGCGCCGCCACCTCGCGCCAGAGCGCGGCGCGCGGCTGGGCCTCGACGGCGTCGGCGAGCTTGTCGATCCAGGGCTGCACATGGGCGCGAAAAAAGCGCCGCTGTTGCTCGAGGTTGCTGACCGTCACGTCGTCGCCGGCAATCAGGTAGCGCATGACCTCGAACACACAGGCGATGTGGTCTTCGGTTTCGCCGCGGGTCTCGTCGCGCGTAAGACCCAGCTCGACCAAGTCGGCGCGCAGCAGCGCCAGCGGCTTCTCGTTGAGAAAGCCGGCCAGGTAGTAGGAGCCGTAGAGGAACACCTCGGGCTTGCCGACACCGCCGAACAAGGCGTCGTACTCAGCGGCCGCGGTGGCCGGCGTCGCGCCGCGCATCGCGGACACCAGCGCTTGCCACGGCGCTTCGAGAAAGCCGCCCGGCTGCGGCGCTTCAGTGACCGCCACGCCGAACTTCGTCAGCAGCTCGGCGTCTGGCGGCCCGAGCCACAGGCGCGCCAGCAGGCCGTACAGCTCGGCGCGGGCCAGCTCTTCGCTGTCGTCGGCGCTGGCAAAGCTGAGCGGGGCCGTCATCAGGCAACCTGCGCGCTGCGCGCTCCGGTATCGCGTTTGGGACGGCACGGCGCGCTCATAAGTCGGTGATCTTCACTTCGTTGGGGTTGCTGTGCAGGTCGATCACGCGGCAGTCGCTGCACATCTTCAACCTGGCCGCGCCCTCGCCCTGGAACGCCGGGTGGCCGCCTATCTTGGCGATCATGCTTTCGATGGCCTTCAAGGTGCCAAAGGGCTTGCCGCAGCGCACGCAGCAAAACGGCTCGACCTCGTGCAGCACGCGCGCGGCCTTGCGCGCCTTGCCGCCGTCGGCCAGCCACAGGCGCGGGGCCAGCGCGATCGCGCCTTCGGGGCAGGTGCTTTCGCACAGGCCGCATTGCACGCAGTTCTTTTCGATGAAGCGCAGTTGCGGCTTGTCGGGGTTGTCGGCCAGCGCAGCCTCGGGACAGGCGCCGACGCAGGCCAGGCACAAGGTGCACTTGTCGGTGTCCACGATCAGGCTGCCAAACGGTGCCCCCGCCTTCGGCAGCGCAATCTCATCGACCGGCTGCGGGGCCTCGAGAAGCAGATGGTCGAGCACCATCTCGAGGGTCGCGCGCTTGTCGGCCTGCGT
>JANOKY010000035.1:0-3187 GCA_031419635.1 Burkholderiales bacterium
AAGCCGAAGGCGATGCGGTCGGCCACCGCCAGCAGGGCCTTGTTCGACAGCAGCAGCGAGGCATCGGCGTTGACCAGCAGCAGCGGCTTGCCGAGCAGCGCGGCCATCAGCCCGCCGGGGAAGCAGACATAGCCGCCCATGCCGAGCACCACGTCGGCACTGCGTTTCTTCAGCAGCGCCAGGCATTCCCAAAACGATTTGATGAGACGCAGGCCGCCGGTCAGGGTGTGCAACAGGCCCTTGCCTCTGAGACCGTTGAAGCCGATGGCATCGAGCGCGATGCCGGCTGCGGGCACCAGGCGGTTTTCCATGCCTTGCTGGGTGCCGAGCCAACTGACGGTCCAGCCGCGCGACTGCATCTCTTTCGCGACCGCCAAGCCGGGAATGATGTGCCCACCGGTGCCTGCGGCCATGATGACCAAGTGACTCATCAAGACCGGCCCCCACGCATCAACGACCGGTTCTCGATATCGATCCGCACCACGATCGCCAGCGAAACCAGGTTCATCAGGATCGCCGAGCCGCCATAGCTCATCAACGGCAAGGTCAGCCCCTTCGTCGGCAAGACACCCAGATTCACACCCATGTTGATGAAGGCCTGGCCACCGACCCAGATGCCGATGCCCTGCGCCAGCAAGCCCGCGAAGACGCGGTCCAGCGCCACCGCCTGGCGGCCGATGTGGAAGATGCGCCGCGTCAGCCAGAAGAAGGCCGCGATCACCGCGAACACGCCGATGAAGCCGAGCTCTTCGCCGACCACGGCGAGCAGGAAATCGGTGTGCGCCTCGGGCAGGTAGTGCAGCTTCTCGACCGACGAGCCCAGGCCCTGGCCGAAGATCTCACCGCGGCCGAAGGCGATCAGCGAATGCGTCAACTGGTAGGCCTTGCTCTGCGCATAGGCCGGGTTCCACGGGTCGAGGTAGGCAAAGATGCGCTCGGCGCGCCAGGGGCTGAGCACGATCATCAGCACGAAGGCACCCATCAGCACGGCTACCACCAGGGCGAACATGCGGCCGTTGACGCCGCCCAGGAACAGGATGCCCAGGGCGATGGCGGCGATGACCATGAAGGCGCCCATGTCGGGCTCAGCCAGCAGCAGCAGGCCGATGAAAGCCAGCGCCAGCGCCATCGGCGTGACGGCCTGGAAGAAGTTTTCGCGCGTGTCCATCTTGCGCACCATGTAGCTGGCGGCATACAGCGCAATGCCGAGCTTGGCCAACTCGCTGGGCTGGAAGTTCATCAGCCCCAGCGGGATCCAGCGCCGCGCGCCGTTGACACCCTTGCCGATGTGCGGGATCAGCACCGCCACCAGCAATACCAGCGCGATGACGAAGACCCACGGCGCCCACCTCTCCCACAACGCGATCGGCACCTGCACCACCGCCAATGCGGCGACGAAGGCAATGGCCAGCGACAGCGCATGGCGCGAGAGGAAATGCGTTGGCGTGTAGCGCGCGAACTTGGGGTTGTCGGGCAGCGCCACCGAGGCCGAATAGACCATCACCATGCCCAGCAGCAGCAGCGCCAGCACGACCCAGACGAGAGCCTGGTCGAAGCCCAGCGCGCGGCTGGGTTGCGCGGGCGTCGGGCCGGCCCAGTCGCGGATCGGCACGCGAGCACCGCTGGCCTCGGCGCCGGCCAGGCGCGCGCGCAAGGCACCGAACCATGCGGTCGGCGACGGCAACCATTGACGCCGGGCACTCACAGCAGCCCTCCCTGCGCCGCCGCATGGGCCTGCACCGCGGCGACGAAGACTTCGGCGCGGTGGCCGTAATTGCGGAACATGTCCAGGCTGGCGCAGGCCGGGCTCAGGAGCACGGCGTCGCCTTCGCGGGCCTGCGCGTAGCACCAGGCGGTGGCGGCTTCGAGCGTGTCGTGGCGCTGCATGGTCACGCCGGTGCTGGCCAGGGCCGTTTCGATTGCCGCAGCATCGCGGCCGATCAGTGCGACCGCGCGCGCATGTTGCGCAACCGGCGCGGCCAACGGCGAAAAATCCTGGCCCTTGCCGTCGCCGCCGAGGATCACCAGCAGCTTGGCGGGGGCCTTGTCGGCCCCGAGGCCTTGCAGCGCCGCGACGCTGGCACCGACATTCGTGCCCTTGCTGTCGTCGAAGGCTTCGACACCGTCGATGCTGGCGACGAAGGCCACGCGGTGCGGCTCACCGTGGTATTCGCGCAGCCCGTGCAGCATGGGGCCCAGCGGGCAACCGACGGCCGTGGCCAAGGCCAGCGCAGCCAGCGCATTGGCGGCGTTGTGGCGGCCACGGATGCGCAGCGCATCGGCCGGCATCAAGCGCTGCAGGTGCAGGGCTTCGGCGGGCGATGCCCCAGCGCGCTTACGCGGCAGGCCGGCATCGTCGTCAACCAGAGCGCGCACCAGCCAGGCCATGCCGTTGTCGACGATCAAGCCGAAATCACCCGGCGCGCGCGGCGCGTCGAGGCCGAAGCGGACAACGGTACGCGGCGCGGCCTGCACGGCGCGGCCGCGTGCGTTCTTCAGCGTCACTGGCGCCGGCACCATCGCCTCAACGAGCGCATCGTCGCGGTTGACGACCAGCACCGCGCGCTCGCCGAACACCCGCGCCTTGGCCGCCGCGTAGGCCTGCATTGAGCCATGCCAGTCGAGGTGGTCCTGGGTGACATTGAGGACGGTCGCGGCATGCGGCTCGAAGCCATGCACGCCGTCGAGCTGGAAGCTCGACAGCTCCAGGACCCACACCTCGGGCAGCGGCTCGGGTGTGTCGTCGTCAGTGACCGCATCGAGCGCCGCGGCCAACGTGTCGAGCATCGTTGGCCCGATGTTGCCGGCCAGCGCCACCCGCTTGCCGCAGCGCTCGACCAGCAAGGCCGTCAGCGCCGTGGTGGTGGTCTTGCCATTGGTACCAGTGATGGCGATGAGCTTGGGCGCGTAGTCGCGTTCGAGCTGCAAATCGCTCAGCGCCCGAGCGAACAGTTAGAGCTCGCCCTGCACCGCGATGCCCTGCGCGCGCGCCGCCGCAAGCAACGCGGCGATGCGTTCGTCATGCGGCGCCAGGCCGGGGCTCTTCAGCACAAGCTGTGCGCTTTGCAGCGCGTCCGCATCAAGCACACCGCCGAACAGCGCGGCCTGCGGCGCCGCGAGCGCAAGCGCGCCAGCCTGCGGCGGAGCCTCGCGCGAGTCCCACACGCGCACGCTGGCGCCATGGCTG
>JANOKY010000036.1:0-4589 GCA_031419635.1 Burkholderiales bacterium
GCGCCAAGCTGTCGGGCTCGCGTTTTTCCTTCCTGCGCGGGCCAGCAGCGCGCCTGCACCGCGCGCTCGCACAGTTCATGCTCGACGTGCAGACGCAAGAGCATGGCTACACCGAGTGCTACACGCCCTACATCGTCAACCGAGAGGTTCTCGAAGGCACAGGGCAGTTGCCCAAGTTCAAGGACGACATGTTCTGGGTCTCGCGAGGCGGCGCCGAAGCGGCCGAGCCGCAGTACCTGATCTCGACCTCGGAGATCTCGCTCACCAACAGCGTGCGCGGCCAGATCCTCGACGCCGCCACGCTGCCGATCAAGCTCACCGCGCACAGCCCGTGCTTTCGCTCCGAGGCCGGCAGCGCCGGCAAGGACACGCG
This sequence comes from Burkholderiales bacterium, assembly GCA_031419635.1. Classification (GTDB taxonomy): domain Bacteria; phylum Pseudomonadota; class Gammaproteobacteria; order Burkholderiales; family Burkholderiaceae_C; genus CADEEN01. The sequence goes on from JANOKY010000036.1 coordinate 374, forward strand.
CGGCATGATCCGCCAGCACCAGTTCGACAAGGTCGAGATGGTGCAGATCACGCAGCCCGAGAAGAGCTACGAAACGCTCGAGCAGATGGTCGGCCACGCCGAAGCCGTGCTGCAAAAACTCGAACTGCCCTACCGCGTGGTGCTGCTGTGCACGGGCGACATGGGCTTTGGATCGACCAAGACCTACGACCTCGAGGTCTGGCTGCCGGCGCAGGACACCTACCGCGAAATCAGCTCCTGCTCCAACTGCGAAGCCTTCCAGGCCCGGCGCATGCAGGCGCGCTTTCGCCCCATCGTGAACGGACAGCAGGGCAAGACCGAACTGGTGCACACCCTGAACGGCTCGGGCCTGGCCGTGGGCCGAGCGCTGGTGGCCGTGCTCGAGAATCACCAGCAGGCCGACGGCAGCATCGCCATTCCGGCCGCGCTGCGGCCGTACCTCGGCGGCCTGGACCTGTTGCGTCCATGACGCTCGTCGGCATGCAAGCGCTGGCCGATCGGTTGCTGGCCGCGCTCAACCGCGGCGAGTGCATGGCCTTGCCCTCCGCGCAGGCCGGCGGCCTGCCGCTCGCGCAGGCTTACGCCGTGGCGCAACGCCTGGCGCAGATGCGCATCGCGCGCGGCGAGCGCCCCGTCGGCTGGAAGATCGGCTTCACCAACCGCAGCATCTGGGACCGCTACGGCGTGCACGCGCCGATCTGGGGCCCGGTGTGGGACAGCACCGCCGCCTTGCTCGACGGCACGAGCGAGCGCGTCTCGCTGGCCGGCTTCAGCCAGCCGCGGCTCGAGCCCGAGGTGGTGTTCGGCTTCGCCAGCGCGCCGGCCGCCGGCATGTCGTTGGCCGAGTTGCAGGCCTGCCTGGCCTGGGTGGCGCATGGCTTCGAAATTGTCCACACCCACTTTGCCGATTGGCGCTTCACGCTCGCCGACACGGTGGCCGATTTCGCCTTGCACGGCTGGCTGCGCGTCGGCCCGCGCGTGGCCGTCGCCGATTGGCCGACGCTCGCTGGCGACCTCGCTGCGCTGCAGGTCGAGCTGTCTTGCGACGGTGTGATCAAGGACCGCGGCATCGGCAGCGTCGTGCTCGACGGCCCGCTGCACGCGCTTCAGCAATGGATCGATGCGATGGCTGTGACGACGCCCGCATGGCGCGTGGCCGCGGGCGAGTACGTCACCACCGGCACGATCACCGATGCGTGGCCGCTCGCGCCGGGCCAGCATTGGCAAACGCGGCTGTCCGACACACGCCTGGCCGCACTGTCGCTGCGCACTCAGGCATGAGACGCCTGCACTACAATGCGCGCCTCCCCGAGAGACCGCGGGAGCACCAGGAGAGGTGGCAGAGTGGTCGATCGCGCCGGACTCGAAATCCGGTTTACTGTTATGCAGTAACGAGGGTTCGAATCCCTCCCTCTCCGCCAGGATGACGTCGCCCGCTCATGCGGGCGTTTTCATTTCACTGCCCGCCGCCGATCTCGCGCAGCAAGGCGCGATAGCCGTCGTAGGTCATCTGGTCATCCTTCATCATCTTGGCCTGCGCGGCAGGCGCCATGGTCTTCATCTTGGTCATCTTCTCGTCATACATCTTGCCCATCGCGGCGATGAACTCGTCTTTCGAGACCATGCCGTCCTTGTTGATGTCGGCAGCGGCCATCAGCACCGGGTAGCGGTCCTTGGCCGACGCTGTGGTGGTGGCGGTGACCAGGCCGAGGGTCATGGCCAGGGCGGCTGCGCTGAGGATCAGTTTGTGCATGGTGCTTCTCCAGGAGGTGGACGGTGGGAATGACGGCGACGCCGGTCTGCGCCTCCCGTCTCGAGCCGCATGAGCCCGGCTTTTTTGATCGGGCTCGCAGCGATAGTCGTGAGCTGCGGGCCGTTCTTACAGGCGCGACGCGCGCACAATCGCTGCGCCGGCCGATGGCCTGTGTTGCCCGCGATGAAAACGCCTTTCGCCAACCGCATTGCCGCCGGCCGCGCGCTGGCGCAGGCGCTGCTGCAACTGTCCTTGCCTGGCCCGATCGTCGTGCTGGCGCTGCCGCGCGGCGGTGTGCCCATCGGAGCCGAGATCGCACGCGCGCTGCATGCACCGCTGGGCCTGCTGCTGGTGCGCAAGATCGGCGCGCCCTGGCAGCCCGAACTGGCCGTGGCCGCGGTCGTCGATGGTCAGCCGCCCGACATCGTTGTCGATGACGAGACGGTGGCACTGGCTGGCGTCGACGCCGCCTGGATCGCCGCGCAGGCCGCGCAACAGGTGGCCGAGATCGAGCGTCGGCGCCGTGTTTACCTGCGCGGCCGCGCGCCGCTCGAAGTACGAGGCGCGACGGTCATCGTCGTCGACGACGGCGTCGCCACCGGCACCACAATGCGCGCCGCTCTGAAGGCGCTGCGGCGCAGGCATCCCGCGCGCCTGGTGCTGGCCGTGCCGCTGGCACCGAGCGACACGCTGGCCGAGCTGCGCGCCGAAGTCGACGACATCGTCTGCCTGGCCGAACCGCAACCCTTTCACGCCATCGGCCTGCACACTACGTCGATTTCCATCAGCTCAGCGACGAAGAGGTGCTGGCCGCGCTGGAGGCGGCGCAGTGACCTGCTTCGGACTGAACGCGACCGCCGTCAAACCTTGCGCGCCGCCACCCGCACCCCGTCGCGCACCGTGGCCGGCGGGTAGACGATCACCTGCTGGCCGAGGGCCAGGCCGCTCTTGATCCAGGCCGTGCTGCCGTTGCGCGCGGCCAGCACCACCGGCACCTGGCGGGCGTGGCCGCCCTCGGCGACGAAAGCGGCGTACTGCGGCGCGGCCGTAGCGCCGCCGTTGCTGGCGCCGCCCGGCGCCGCGGCGGGCAGCGGGAACACGGCGCTGACCGGCACCTGGATCGCCGTGTTCTCGGCCAGCGTGATGATGCGCACGCCCACCCGGTAGCCATCGCCCAGGGCCTGCCACTCGGGCTGCGGGCTGGCGATGTCGATCAGCACGCGCACGCGCTGCTCTTCGACGCCCAGGGCCGAAACTTTGGTGAAGGCCGCCGGCTCGACGCTGCGCACCCGCCCTTCGAGCGCGGCCGGGCCGCCCCAGCGTTCGATCAACACGCGGCTGCCGGGCAGGGCGGTCAGCGCGTCGGTGGTCAGCAGCTCGGCGACGATTTCCAGGCGTCGGGTGTCGCCGATTTCGAGCAAGGGCGTGCCCAGCGCCACCGTGCCTTCGCTGGCTTGCAGCACCCGCAGCACGCGGCCGGCGGCCGGCGCACGCACGGTGAAATCGCGCGCGCCCGCAGCGCCCACCGGCGCGCGCACCGCGCCCTGCGCCGCGCGCGCCTGCTCGAGGTCGTGCTCGGCGATGCGCCGCTCGGCCGCCGCGGACTCGACCTCGCGCTGCACGCCCAGCGTGGCCAGGCGGTCGGCGTCGAGTTTGGTCGGCGCGATGAAGCCCTGCTGCGCGAGTTGCTCGCTGCGGCGCACGTCGTTCTTCGCCTGCTCGAGCGAGACCTGGGCGCGCGCGATGCGCGTGCTCGTGCGCTGCACGTTGTCCACCGCGCTTTCCACGCGCGCCTGCAGCTCGCGCAGCGTGCGCTCGTCCTGCATCGCCGGCAGCACCGAGCTGAGCACCGCCAGCGGCGTGTCCACCGCCACCGCGTCGCCTTCTTTGAGCGTGATGCGCGCCAGCCGCCCGGCCAGCGGCGATGAGACGGTGTAGCGCTCGGCCAGCCGGGTCTTGCCGTCTTCGTCGATGCTGGTCTCGAAGCGGCCCTGCGTCACCGGCGCCAACTCCACTTCCACCGGCCGCGGCGTGAAGGCCCAGGCCAGGGCGAGGGCCAGCATCACCACGGTGGCGCCGGCCACGAACCAAGTCTTGCGTCTCATGCGGTCCTCACTTCATCACTCTCGGGTCTTCAGCGCCGCCACCATGTCGAGCTTGTCGATGCGCCGTCGCACCACCAGCGCGCTGGCTACGCCGGAGACCAATACCGCGATGCCGGCCCAGGCGTAAGTTGGCGGCTGAATCACCACGGGGAAAAAGAACTGGTCGGATTTCAACAGCCCTGTGATCAGGTGCACCAGGCCATAGCCGAGCGCCATACCCAGCGGCAGCGCGATGGCGATGCCGATCGCCATTTCACCGAGCAGCAGCCCCGACACCTCGGCGCGCGTGAAGCCCAGCACGCGTAGGCTGGCCAGCTCCCAGGTGCGCTCGGCCAGGGCGATGCGCGCGTTGTTGTAG
>JANOKY010000037.1:0-3664 GCA_031419635.1 Burkholderiales bacterium
TTCGATGTTCAACCAGCACGCCAAGTGGCTGAAGGTGTGCAACCAGATTCCTTGGCGCAAGCCCATCGCGTCGCTGAACTACCTGCTCACCTCACACGTCTGGCGGCAAGACCACAACGGCTTCTCGCACCAGGACCCTGGCTTCATTGACCACGTGGCCAGCAAGAAGGCCGACGTGGTGCGCATCTACCTGCCGCCCGATGCCAACACGCTGTTGTCGGTGGCCGACCACTGTCTGCGCAGCCGCAACTACGTCAACCTGATCATTGCAGGCAAGCAGCCGGCACCGCAGTGGCTGGACATGGAGGCCGCCGTGCGCCACTGCGCGGCCGGTGCGGGCGTGTGGGAGTGGGCCAGCAACGGTTCGGGTCTGGGTCAGGTCGACCCCGACGTCGTGATGGCCTGCGCCGGTGATGTGCCGACGCTGGAGGCACTGGCCGCCGTGACCCTGCTGCGCAGCTATGTGCCCGACATCCGCATCCGCTTCGTCAACGTGGTGGACCTGATGGTGTTGCAGCCGCCGTCGGAACATCCCCACGGCCTGGCCGACCACGAGTTCGATGCCCTGTTCACCACCGACAAGCCGGTCATCTTCGCCTTCCACGGTTACCCCGCCATCGTCCACAAACTGACCTACCGGCGGCACAACCACGACAACATCCATGTGCGTGGCTACAAAGAGGAGGGCACCACCACGACGCCGTTCGACATGGTGGTGTTGAACAGCGTGGATCGCTACCAGTTGGCGCTGGACGCGATCCGGCGCATCCCCAGGCTGGCGGGGCAGGTGGCGGCGGAGGCCGCGCGGTTCGATGCGACCATGCAACGCCACAAGCACCACATCGCCGCGCACGGCGACGACATGCCGGAGATCCTGGACTGGCGCTGGACGCAATCAGCGTAAGCCGGTGATCACGAACCTCATTCTGGCGCTGCACAGTGGCTCCTCGTTGCTCGCATCGTAGCGATGCCAGCGACCCGTTTGCTGGCGCTCGAACAGTCCGTGTGGTGCGCCGCAATCGCCCGAGGGATGTTTGCACCGTACGCCAGCGCACAGACTGCGGTCCTTCTCGGGAAGACAGTCGGCTTTGTGTGGGTTAGCGGATTGATCGAGTCACATTGATCGAAGAACGCAGTCCACGGCTCGACCCGTTACTCGACTGTTTGGAGCCATCATGAAACAGATGAAAAGCGCCCCCAAGCCTGCGGGCCCGCCGCAGTTACCCTTGCACGCACAGACAGATGCGACCGCAGGTCGCGACGAAGTTCGCGAGACAGTGCGTGTGCAAGCACCGCGTCAATCAAAACGCCCCGCGGAAAGAAAGAGCAAAAGCCACACGGGCACTTGATCCGACATTGCATCCGCATTGTCGACGGCATCGTTGATCGCAACAGGTGCGGCGAGGTGGCGGTGCTTGATGTCCGGGATGGCCGAAGCGCAAGCGCCGCGCCCGTCTTTTGGCTTCCCCGTAGGTCCTCACCGACGAGAACCCGCGTGCGGTGATGTTCGGGCTGGAGCCGTCGCGGCCCGTGATCATGAGCGTGCCGCAGCGATGCACGCATCCTGACCCTGCCGCGTCTGGGCCGCTTGCTGGTCCACGGCAGCACTATGGCGGTGGGCACGCTCGGGGTTTACGTCCACGGGCTGCACAGTGGTGAGCAGGCTTATGCCTCACCGCTGGCCTTCACCACCATCGTGCTGTTCCAGTTCTTTACCGTGATGAATGCCTGCTTCGACGCCGCCACGGCCTTCAATCGCCAGTTGTTCGACAACCGCAAGCTCTGGACGGTGTGCGCGCAAACTTCCGGTGGTCTGCTGGCGCATGATCGGCGACCGAAAAACACTGCACGGCGTTGGAGCTGACCGATGAAAATTTTGCTGCCTGTCGATGGTTCCGAACCCGCACTTGACGCCGTGCGCCATGCCTTGCATCTGCTGCGTGAAGGCCTGCGCGCGAGCTTCGTGCTGGCCACAGTGCAGGAAGAAACCTATGCTTTTGAGTTGATGCTGGCCCCCGATGCCGACGTGCTCGAGCGCGTCACGGGTGCCGTCGGCGGGCGGGCGCTGAAGAGTGCCGAATCCTTGTTCGAGGCGCAGGGATTGGCCTTCGAGCGCGAGATAGGTTCGGGCGCTCCGGCGCTGACACTGCTAGAGATCGCGCAACGCTGCGAGTGCGATGCCATCATCATGGGCGCGCGCGGCAGAGGCGCGATTCAAAGCGCTTTGCTCGGCTCGGTGTCACGAGCCGTTTTGCAAGCGTCACCCCTGCCCGTCACGATTGTCAAACACAGCGCGGCCCATTGATCCACCAATCAGGACGACCCCCATGCGAATTCTCATGCCCATCGATGGCAGCACCTTCAGCAAGGCTGCGCTTGCTTTTATGGCGTCGCGCAGCAGCTTGATCGCAAACCAACCGGATGTCGAATTGCTCAACGTGCAGTACCCCGTCTCTGCACGCGTGGCGCACGGCGCCGGCAGGGAGCTTGTGCAGCACTACCATGAGTCAGAGTCCAACAAGGTCATCAAACCGGCCGTGGCCACCCTCAAGCGGGCGGGCTTGCGGGTGCAGGTGAAGTCAGTGGTCGGCAGCCCGGGTGCGGAGGTTGGCCGCATCGCGGCTGAAGACGCTGCGGATCTGATCGTCATGGGCTCGCATGGCCACACCGGATTCAAGAATCTTCTGTTCGGCTCGGTGACCCAGGCCGTGTTGGCATCGTGCAATACACCGCTTCTGGTGTTGCGCAGCGATGCGGTGCCGAAGAATGACTCGCTGAAGCTTGGCATCGCGCTCGACGGCAGCAAGTACGGTGTCGCGGCGGTGCGCTTTGTCGTCAAGCACCGGGCGCTTTTCGGCGCGGCGCCGTCGCTCACCCTGATCCATGTGGTGCCCGACTTGTTGAACCTGGTCGTGCCGGGATTTTTCGGTGATGCGCCTTTGCCCGGGTTCAAGCCCGAGCAGGTGGCGGAAATGCAGCGTGCAGCGTTCGAGCGTGCCATGGCGCCAGCGCGAAAACTGTTGCAACGCACAGTGCTTCAAGTCACAGAAGCGCAGCTCGTCGGCAACAACCCCGGCGATGCGATCGCTGCGTATGCGACGAAGAACAAGCTCGACATCCTGGCGATCGGTTCGCATGGCGAAGGCGCGTTGGGCTCGATGGTGCTCGGATCGGTCACCACGCGCGTTGCGGCCAAATGTCGAATCACGTTGCTCTTGATTCAGGCAAAGTAGGCGAGTCAGTGGGCAGGCAAGTACAAGAATAAACACACGATGAACATCCTTGTGCTGAACAGCGGTTCGTCGTCGTTCAAGTTCGGCCTGTACCGCGTTGATGCGGTAGCTGTGCAGACGCTGCTGACCAAGTCGGTCGACAATGCCGGGCACGAGGACGCGACGGCGTACGTGGCCCTGGCTTTGGCCCGTCCCGACATGCCGGCCCCCGACGCCATCGGCCACCGCATCGTCCATGGCGGACCGAAATTGCGCCAGCATGGCGTCGTCGACGGCGCGGTGCTGCGGGAACTTGAAGCCGCTGCCGCCTTCGCGCCGCTGCACATGCCCGCCGCGCTGGCGCTCCTCCGCTTCGCGCAGCAGCGCTTTCCCGGGGTGCCCCAGGTGGCGTGTTTCGACCCCTGCTTTCACGCTGGTTTGCCCGACGTGGC
>JANOKY010000038.1:0-7511 GCA_031419635.1 Burkholderiales bacterium
CCTGCTTGGCATTCCAGGGCTCGGCGCGCCGGGCGTTGTCGTCCATCATCGAGGCCAGCAGTTCCGGATCGAGGCTGCCCCAGTTGACGCCGATGCGCACCACCTTGTCGTAGCGCGAGGCGGCCTCGACCATCATCGCGAACTGGCGGTCGCGCTTGTCGCCCTTGCCGACGTTGCCGGGGTTGATGCGGTACTTGGACAGGGCCTGCGCCATCGCCGGGAAGTCGGTCAGCAGGCGGTGGCCGTTGTAGTGGAAGTCGCCGACCAGCGGCACGGCGATGCCCATGCGGTCGAGCTGCTCGCGGATGTGCGGCACCGCTTCGGCCGCCTCGGGCGTGTTAACGGTGATGCGCACCAACTCCGAGCCGGCGATGGCCAGCTCCTTGACCTGGATCGCCGTGCCGATCACGTCGACCGTGTCGGTGTTGGTCATCGACTGCACGCGCACCGGCGCGTCGCCGCCGACGGTGACGACGTGATCGCCCCAGGCCACACGCGCCTGGCGCGTGCGGTGGCGCACCGGCAGCGCACCGGCGATGGCCATCACATCGGTGTCGGTGTCGTTGCTCATGTCATGGCAGTTGCAGGCGGGCAATGTTGTCGCGCGTGTTCGCGGCCAGGTCGACCGGCTTGCCACGAAAGACCACCTGCGTCGCCGTCGCGTTGCCGATCGTCAGGCGCAGCGGCAGGGCGCCGTCCAGGCCGACGCTCTCGCCCGGCTGCACGGTGCGCGACAGCAGCATCTGGCCCCGGCCGTCTTGCACCTCGACCCATGATTCGGCACTGGTGCGCACTGACAGCACACCGGCCGCTGCCGCGGTGTCCGGGGCCGACCCGGCCAACGCTGGCGGCGGCGCCGAATGCACGGTTTCAATCATGGCTGGCGCCGGGCCAGCGGCTGCGGGTACCTCGCTGGTCGGCTCGGCGGCGGACGATGCGGCAAGCGCCGGCACGGCCACTGCAATTGGCGCGATCGTTGCTGCGGAGGCCGGAGCCGCTGCCGGTGTCGGCGCCGATGGCGCCCACACCGGCAGGTTCAGTGCGCCGCGCCAGGGCATCCAGCGCTCGGGCCACAGCGCCAGCGCCAGCGCAGCGAGCAGCACCGCCAGCGTGGCCCAAAACACCGGCTTTCTCAGCAGCGCGAATTCGCTCGGATCGCGGCTGCCAGGGGCTTCGCGGTACGGTGCATTCAGGCCGCCGCCGACCTTCGCCAGCTTGGGCAGGTCACCGGCCCGCGGCAGCTTGGCCAGCACCGGCTCGGCGTCGATCTTCAATGCGCGGCAGACCGTTTGCGCCAATGCGCGGGTGAAGGTCAGGTCGGGCAGTTCGGCGTAGCGATCAGCCTCCAGGGCCTCGAGCTTGCGCGGCGAAACCTTGATCGACGCCGCCAGCGCCGCAATGTGCAGGCCGCGCTTCTCGCGCGCGGCACGCAGCATCGCGCCTGCAGTCAGGCCGCCCAGGCCGGCCACGCCGGCCACGCCGATCGGGCTGGCGTTGTCGCCGCTCTCAGTCATCGAGCCGCCCCCGTTCGTAGGCCAGCGTTTCCGGCGCCTGCGGGAAACGGTTGCGCAACTGGCGGCCGTAGTCGTCGACGCCACCGCGGTTGCCCATCCGGTTCTCCACCCGCAGCGCCAGCCACAGGGTTTGTGCGTTGGACAAGTCTTCGCGCTGGTTGACGCGGCGGATGTAGAAGCGCGCGCGCTCGTATTCGCCGCGCCGGTACAGCACTTCGGCCAGGTTCAGCGCCGTGGTCGGGTTGGTGGCGTCGAGCTCGTAGGCCCGCGACAATTTGCGCTCGGCCTCGTCGAGCTTGCCGGCCCTTGCATGGCAAACGCCCTGGGCCATCAGGCTGCGCTGCGTATCGCGGTACTGCGGCAGCGCCAGCGCCTGCTCGAACCAGCGGTCGGCGTCAGCGAACTTGTTGCGCTGGCAGAGGAACCAGCCGCGGTTGTGCATCGTGTCGGCGTCGCGCGGGTTGAGCTGCAAGGCGCGGTTGAAGCTGTCTTCGGCCAGCGACTCTTCACCCATGCTGGCGTACACCAGGCCGCGCAGGCTGAAGGCCGCGCCGAGTTCGGGCTTGGACTGAAGCGCCAGCTTGATTTCATCGAGCGCGGTCTCGTACTGGCCGCGGCTGAAGTGCAGTGCCGCCAGCTCCATGCGCACGGCCGCGCGGCGGTCGGCGTCGGTCTGGTCGGACGCCGTGCGCAACTCATTGCTCGCCGCCGCGGCAGGCGCACCGCCGGGGCCGGCGCAGGCCACCAACAAGGCGGCACATCCCAGGGCCAGGACAGGGGGGAGCAGTCGCATCGGCTTCAGACGCGTGGCGCCGGTTGGAGGATCGCGATCGGCAACCGGCGCAGGCGCTGGCCGACGCGCGTGCGGTCCTGGATTTCGCCGGCCAACTGGCCACAGGCGGCATCGATGTCGTCGCCGCGCGTCTTGCGCACCGTGGTGACGATGCCGGCCGCCTGCAGCCGCTCGGCGAAGGCCAGGATGCGTTCACGCGGCGTGCAGGTCAGGCCCGAAGCCGGGAACGGGTTGAACGGGATCAGGTTGAATTTGCACGACACCCCCGCACCGCGCACCAGCCGCACCAGCGCGTCGGCCTGCACCAGGCTGTCGTTAACGCCATCGAGCATGCAGTATTCGAAGGTGATGAAGTCGCGCGGCGCGGCCTCGAGGTAGCCCTTGCAGGCGGCCAGCAATTGATCCAGCGGGTACTTCTTGTTCAGCGGCACCAACTGATCGCGCAGCGCATCGTCGGGCGCGTGCAGCGAGACCGCCAGTGCCACCGGGCAGTCGGCCTGCAGGCGCTCGATCATCTTGACCATGCCCGAGGTGCTGACCGTGACGCGGCGGCGCGACAGGCCGTAGCCGTGGTCGTCGAGCATCACGCGCAGCGCCGGCAGCAGCGCGGCGTAGTTCTGCAGCGGCTCGCCCATGCCCATCATCACCACGTTGCTGATGACCCGTTCGGGCGCCCCTTGCTGTCCCCGTCGCAGGTGATGTTCGGCGTGCCAGAGCTGGCCGACGATCTCGCCCGTGCTCAGGTTGCGCGAAAAGCCCTGGTGGCCGGTCGAGCAAAAACGGCAGCCAACCGCGCAACCGGCCTGCGACGACAGGCACAGTGTGCCACGGTCGTCTTCGGGGATGAATACGGTTTCGATCGCATCGCCATTGCCGACATCGAACAGCCACTTGACCGTGCCGTCGGCCGAGCGGTGCTCTGAGATCACCTTTAGCGGCCGGATCTCGGCCACGCCCGCCAGCTTGTCGCGCAGCGACTTGGCCAGGTCGCTCATCTGGGCAAAGTCGCCAGCCCCGCGTTGGTGGATCCAGCGGAACAACTGGGTTGCGCGAAAGCGCTTTTCACCCAGGCTGTCGCAGTAGGCGGCGAGCCCTTCGAGATCGAAATCGAGAAGGTTCGCGAGCACAGTGCGATCAGCGTTGGTAGACGTTCATGCCGGCGAAGAAGAACGCCATCTCGACCGCGGCAGTCTCGGCGGCGTCGGAGCCGTGCACCGCGTTGGCATCGATGCTGTCGGCGAAGTCGGCGCGGATGCTGCCCTTGTCGGCCTTCTTCGGGTCGGTGGCGCCCATCAGCTCGCGGTTCTTGGCGATGGCGTTCTGGCCTTCGAGTACCTGGATCATTACCGGGCCCGAGATCATGAAGCTGACCAGGTCATTGAAGAACGGCCGCGCCTTGTGCACGGCGTAGAAGGCCTCGGCTTCGCCGCGCGACAGGTGCGCCATGCGGGCGGCGATGACCTTCAGGCCGGCGCCCTCGAAGCGGGCGTAGATCTGCCCGATGACATTTTTGACCACCGCATCGGGCTTGATGATGGACAGCGTGCGTTCGATCGCCATGATGAAAAATGCTCCAGAAAAACAAGGACTTGGCAAAGCTTTGCATTGTAGCCGGCAGGCTGTGCGCGGCCGCCTGTCGCAGCGTCTAGCGGCCTTTGCCGCCGGGGCCGCCGCGCCCGCCGCCACCCCCACCACCGCCACTGCGGCCACCACCACCGCCCTTACCACCGCGACCGCCGGATTTCTTGCGCAGGAAAGCGTCGCCGCCGATGTAGCCGACCGCCGTCTTCATCGGGTCGGGCTGGCCGCCGACAGGCTTGCCGCCGCCGCCGCCGGCCTTGCGCCGGGCGCCACCGGCGCCGCCCGCGCCGCGGCCGCGCGCACCACCACCGCCACCCCCGCCGCCGCCGCCGCTATGGACGAAGCGCTTGTCGTAGGTCTGTTGCAGCGGGTTCGGGATCGGGCCGTCGTCGTCGCCGCCTGCGTCGCGACGCGGCTCGCGGTTTTCCTTCAGCGCGCGCTTGTCGTAGGTCTGCTGCAAGGGGTTCGGGATCGGCGCGTCGTCGCCGAGTTCGCGTTTGGCACTGCGGGCTTCGCGGATCGCGCGCTGATCGAAAGTCTGCTGCAAGGGGTTGGGGATGTTGACGACCTCGACCACATCGACATGGTCGCCTTCGTCGAATTCATGCGCATGCACCGCGGCGTCGCCGAAGCCGGCCTGCAAGCGCTGCTTGCCCGACGACCGGTTGGCGTGGCTGATGCGGTCGCCGCGCGGCCCGCGCTCGGGCGGCGCCTGGCGCTCGCGCCGCGGCGGCGGCGGCTCGCTACGCGGACCCTGTCGCGGCCCACCCTGGCGCGGCTCGCCGCGCGGCCCACTGTTGTGCCGCGCATCGCCCTGCCGCCCGTCGTTCTGCCGCGGCTCGTTCGGCCGCGCGTCGCCCTGCGGCCGTGGGCCTGGCTCGTCGCGTCCACCCCGACCGCGTGGGTGATTGCCTCGGCCGCCCTCGCCCTGCACGCCCAGGCCGGTCAATCGGCGCAGCAAGCGCACGTCGTCTTCGGCCAGATCGACGCAGACGCCGCGGCGCAATCCGCGCGGCAGCACCACCGAGCCGTAGCGGATGCGGATCAGCCGGCTGACCGTCAGGCCGACGGCGTCGAACAATTTGCGCACTTCGCGGTTGCGGCCTTCGGTGATGACCACGCGGTACCAGTGGTTCGCACCTTCGCCGCCACCGTCTTCGATGCTCTTGAACGCGGCGCTTTGGCCTTCAATGCTCACCCCTTCGAGCAGGCGGTTCTTGGCCTCTTTTTCCAGCGTGCCGAGCACGCGCACGGCGTACTCGCGCTCGACGCCGAAGCGCGGGTGCATCAACTGGTTGGCCAACTCACCCGAGGTCGTGAACAGCAGCAGGCCTTCGGTGTTGATGTCCAGCCGGCCGACCGATTGCCACTTGCCATGCGCCAGCCGCGGCAGGCGGCGGAACACGGTCGGGCGCTGCTGCGGGTCGTCGTGGCTGACGACTTCACCGGCCGGCTTGTGGTACGCAATCACGCGCGTGGGCAAGGGCGCGATGCGCACCCGCACCGGCTTGCCGTCGACCGCCACGCGGTCGCCCCAGGAGATGCGCTGCCCGGTGTGCGCCGGCTCGTCGTTCACGGTGACGCGCTTGTCGATGATCATCTGCTCGAGGTCGCGCCGCGAACCGACGCCCGCCTGGGCCAGCACCTTTTGCAGCTTGGGCGCGTCGGCATCGGGGGCGAGCACGCGGCGCGCCGGGTCGAGGCTGGACGCAGGGTCAACAGCCGCGTCGCCAGCGGCGGCCCCCGGCGGCGCGGTGACGAGCTCAAGGGCCATGCCTTCGATCGGCGTGTCGGCGAGCGCGCCCTCTTCCGCCAAGGCCTCGCTGTCGAAGGCGCCCGAGGTGACGGTGGCGAACAGCTCACCGGCATCGGGCATCGGCGGCAGCGCGGGTTGGCTCGCAGCCTCGGCGCCCGGCTCGCCGGGGGCGCTGCCGTCGTCGCGCGCCGCACGGCCCTTGCGGCCACGGCGGCGGTTGCGGCGTGAACGCCGCGAAGCACCTTCAGCACCTTCAGCACCATCAGCGCCATCACCACCTTCGCTGCCGGCGGCCATGTCGCCACCAGGGCCACTGCTGTCGCCGCCGTCTCCGGCCTCGACCATTGTCACCGATGGCGGCTTTGCCGCAGCGACTTCAACCGGCGCGGTCAATTCGGCTGCGGCGTCGGGGCTCGGTGCAGCCTCGACCTTCTTGCGCGGGCTGCGCCGCCGCTTGGGCGCCTCGCCCGCGTCGGCTGCGGCCACGTCGGGGGCAGCTGTGTGGCCGAGGTCGTCGGGCGTGACCTGCGGGTCGGCGTCTTGCGGATGGGTCATGGTGCGGGGGCGTAGGGTTCGCTGCGTGCTAGGGTGTCGCGGGAATCGTCGAGTGGGCTTGCGCTGCCGGTTTCATCGGGCACGAGCACGAGCGACGCCTGGCCATCGGCGTCGAGCTCGGCGCCGACCAACTCGGGCTGCCGGGACAGGGCCAGCTCCAGTCGCTCGTCATCACCCGCGCCGCTGCCGTCGAGCAGCGGCAGCTCGTCCAGGCTGGCAACGCCCAGGTCGTCGAGGAACTGCCGCGTGGTGGCGTACAGCGCTGGCCGGCCGGGCGCTTCGCGGTGGCCGATGGCCTCGATCCAGCCGCGCTCTTCGAGCTGCTTGACGATCTGGGTGCCGACGGCCACGCCGCGGATGTCTTCGATGTCGCCGCGCGTCACCGGCTGGCGGTAGGCCACGATGGCCAGGGTTTCGAGAACGGCGCGCGAATACTTCGGCGGCTTCTCGGGATTCAGGCGGTCGAGGTACTCGCGCATTTCGGGCCGGCTCTGAAAGCGCCAGCCGCTGGCCAGCGGCACCAGCTCGACGCCGCGGCCGTCCCAGTCGCGCACCAGTTCGTCGAGCAGGCTCTTCAAGGTGTCGGTGCCGACCTGGTCGTCGAACAACGCGCGCAGCGCGGGCAGCGGCAAGGGCTGCTGGGCGCAGATGAGCGCGGTTTCGAGGACGCGCTTTGCATCCTGTGTATTCATGGTCGTGGAATCGTTGGGCGCCGGGTTGCGCCGGCGGCGTTCGCATCAAACGGGTTGCAGTGGCTCGGCCCGGGGCGCGGCGCATTCGAAGCGGCGCGGATCGATACGGGACTGCGGGCGAGCCGGCCTGGGCGGCATCGGCCAGCACCAAGCGGTTGCGCCGATTGTAGCCCCGCGGCCTGCCTTCAGCCGCAAACGGCCGCCCAGGCGGCTGCCAGGTCGGCCGGCAGCGGCTCTTCGAAGGCCAAGGCTTCACCGGTGATGGCATGGCTGAAGCCCAGCCGCGCCGCGTGCAGAGCCTGGCGCTCCAGACCCAAGGCCGCAGCGCCGCCGTACAAGGCATCGGCCAGCAAGGGATGGCCGCGCGAGGCCAGGTGGACGCGGATCTGGTGCGTGCGCCCGCTGTGCAGCCTGCATTCCACCGCACTGATGCGATCACGAACGGCGACCCGCGCGACATCAGTGCGCGCCGGCTTGCCGCCGGCCACCACCGCCATGCGCACCCGCGACACCGGGTCGCGGCTGATCGGAGCGTCGATGGCAAAAGCCGTCGCGGCCACTTCGCCGTGCACCAGCGCGAGGTACTCGCGCCGGACCTCGCGCGCGGCGATGGCGCGCAC
>JANOKY010000039.1:0-4602 GCA_031419635.1 Burkholderiales bacterium
TTGCTGCTGGCCTGGGGCCTGGTGCCCCTGGTCTTCATCACTCTGGTGGGCCTGGTGGGCGGGGCCGAGCTGCAACTGCAGTGGGGCACGCCGTTCCTGCTCTTCATGGTGCCCGCAGCGATGGAACTCTGGCCGCGCGCCCGGTGGCAGCAAGCCGATCTGTCGCGCGCGCTGGCGGCCTTCCTGGTGATCCAGGCCCTGTTGCTTGCCCTCAACTTCGTCACCTCGCCGCGCGGTGCGGCGGCGCTGCGTACACACCACTGGCAGTCCTTCGACTCGGCCGAGCTTGCGGCCCGCGTGGCCGGCCCGGCGCGGGCAGAACTCGGCGGACCGGTGCGCGTCGTGGTCGGCAATGCCAGCATCGCGGGTGCGCTGGCGCTGCGCCTGCCCGAGCGCCCGAGGGTGTTGATCGACGGCCGCCATGACCGCAGCCCCTGGGTCGGACTCGATCTCGTGCAACGCTGCGGCGCCGTGCAACTGGGTGCGGCCGGTACGCTGGACAACGCCAGATCGCTCGGCCCCGCGTTCCCCGGGATGGTCTGGCGCATCATCTTGCCGATCCTGGCCGCCGGGGCCTGCCCGGCTTGACGCCTATTCGCTCGCGAAGTGGCACCTACCCGCAGAATTCAGCCGCCACGGCTCAGCCGACCCGCTCGCCAGACAGGCGGCGTCGGTCGCCGGGCACGAATTTTCTCAAGAGCACGGTGATGATTCGAATCTGGCTGGTTTGCCTGGCTGTCCTGGCGGCGCTCGGCGTCATGGTCTGGGCCGACGATGCCATCACGTTGCAGGGCGAACGGACTGTCTATACGGCAGGGTGTCAACAAGGCGTCTGGGCGGGTCAGCGCTGCTCGGGCAAGCTCGTTGCGGGGGAGCGCTACAAGTTCAGGGCCCTCAAGGCCCGGCGCGAGGTTCTGTTCTGGAGCGTGGGCGTCGATGAACCTTCCGGCAGGTTCACCGAATGCCTGATCCAGGACGGCCGCAACTGGAGCTGCAAACCGAGCGCGGACGCAGCCCGCACGATCACGCGCGAAATGGTCCATGGTTGGCCTGTGGCCGATGCGAGTGGCCTCGCGCGGCCGCTTCATGCGGTGGCCAAGTGGAGGTGGTGGCTGCTGCGCTGGGGATTTCGGCTGGGCGACGAGGCCAGCGCTTGAAGCGCGTCGCTCGACCGACGACGCCCGTTTGCCTGCAAGCCTGGCGATGTCAGGCCAGCGCGAGCAACTGCGACACCAGCAAGCCTGGCGCGCTCGCCGTCGCCGGTGAGCGTGACCGCGTGCACCTCGTGGCCGGCGGCGCGCAGCGGGCCGAGCACGCGGCGCCAGATCCAGGCCCCGCCCCAGGCGCCGTGCACGAGAACGAAGGCACTCATTTGGCAACGTCCAATTCGGGATAGCGCGCCAGCCGGTCGTACAGCGCGGCGCGCGACATGTGCAGCATCTTCGCCGCGGCCAGGCGGTTGCCGCCGGTGGCGCGCAGCGCGGCGGCGATGGCCGCGCGTTCGAGCGCGGCCACCTGGTCGGGCAGGGGTTGCAGCAGGTCGCTCGCGGGCGCAGGCGGCACCGCGCTTGCAGCCGCTGTGCGTTCGCCGGGTGCGGCGAAATGCGACGCGTACAGCACCAACTCGTCGTGCATCAGGGCCGCCTGCTCGAGCACGTTGCGCAGCTCGCGGATGTTGCCGGGCCAGGCTTCGCGGGCCAGGCGCTCGATCGCGTCGGGCGCCAGGCTGCGTACGGCCAGGCCGCTGCGCCGCGCGATGTCTTCGAGCAGGGCTTCGGCCAGTGGCTCAATGTCGTCGCGGCGTTCGCGCAAGGGCGGCAGTTGGATCGGCAGCACGTTCAGGCGGTAATACAGGTCGGCGCGAAAGCGGCCCTCGGCCACCATCGCCGCCAGGTCGCGGCTGGTGGCCGCGATCACGCGCACGTCGACCGGCTCGACCTGGTTGCTGCCCAGTGGTTCCACTTCGCGCTCCTGCAGCACGCGCAGCAACTTGCTTTGCAGCGCCAGCGGCATGTCGCCGATCTCGTCGAGGAACAGCGTGCCGCCGTCGGCGAACTTGAACTTGCCTTGCCGCGGCTTGCGCTCGGCGCCGGTGTAGGCACCGGGTGCGACGCCGAAGAATTCGGCCTCGAGCAGGGCCTCGGGGATCGCCGCGATGTTGATGCCGACGAACGGCCGAGCCGCGCGGGTGCCGGCGGCGTGGATGGCCTGCGCCAGCAACTCCTTGCCAGTGCCGGTTTCGCCGAGCAGCAGCACGGTCGACGCGTTCTGCGCCACGCGCCGCGCATGGCGCTTGACTTCGAGTGCGGCCGGGCTGGCGCCGATGAAGCTGGCGATGGTGTACTTCGGCCGCCGCTGCGCCGCCAATTGCGCCCGCGCCGCATCCAGCTCGGCCTGTAGGCGCGAGAACTTGGCCATCAGCGGCTGCATCGTGGTTTCGGGGTGGTCGAGCAGCACCAGGCCGATCGCGCCGATGACGCGGCCCTGCTCGTCGCGCAGCGGCAGGCGGCTGACCAGGAAGGTGCCGGCCTGGTTGGACAGCAGGTCGACCAGGATCGGCCGGCCGCTTTCGACCACCTGGGCCATCAGCGTGTTCGGCACCACTTCTTCGACGCGCTTGCCGATGAAATCGGATTCGTTGGCGAAGCCCAGCGCCGGCAGAAAACTCTTGTAGCCCTCGCTGATCCAGACCACGCGGTGTTCGCGGTCGATCACCATCATGCCCATCGCCGCCTGCGCAAACACATCGAACATGCTTTGCGCGGCCAGCTTGAGCAGGCCGTCGGCGTCGGCGGGCAGGGTCGGGTGCGGGGGCATGTACGGCAAGGGCGGCGAGCGCACTGTAGCCGAGCGCAAACGGGCTGCGTGATGCTGTAATCAGGGCGCCGAATGGCCTTGCCGATACCCCGCCCAACGATGGCTGACTCCACCCCCCTGCGCCTTGTGCTGGCCGATTGCCGGCGCCTGCTGTCGGTGCGCGGCGAGGCCAACGGGCCGCTGCTGGCGCAAGAGATCGTGCAGCGCATCGACGCTCTTAGCGACGAGCAGCGCGGGCGCTTCTTCGACCGCCTGGCCAGCGATTTCAGCCCCGACCCGCAGGCGGTGCTGGCTGCCGCCCGGGCCTATGCCGATGCACCCGGTGCTGACGCGCTGATCCGCCTGACGCGCCTGGCCGAGCCGCCGCGGCAAGAGCTGTTCCGGCGCCTGAACGGCGCGCCGGGCGGCACCGCGGCCATCGTGCGCCTGCGCCGCGGGCTGCTGGAACGGCTGCCGCGGCAGCCGCAACTGCGCGTCGTCGAGGCCGACCTGCTGCACCTGCTGTCGTCGTGGTTCAACCCCGGTTTTCTCGAGATGCGCAAGGTGGACTGGAACTCTCCGGCGCAACTGCTCGAGCAGATCATCCACCACGAAGCGGTGCACCAGGTCGACGGCTGGGACGACCTGCGCCGCCGGCTACAGCCCGACCGCCGCTGTTTTGCCTTTTTCCACCCGCAGTTGCCCCACGAGCCCTTGATCTTCGTCGAGGTGGCGCTGCTGCCCGAGATGGCCGAAGCCATCGCTCCGCTGATCGACAAGCGCTCGGCGCCGCTGCCGGCCGAGCAGTTCAAGGTGGCGGTGTTCTATTCGATCAGCAACTGCCAGCCGGGGCTGCGCGGCGTGTCGCTGGGCAACTTCCTGATCAAGCGCGTGGCCGAGCACCTGAAGCGCGAGCTGCCGCAACTGAAGGCGTTCTGCACCCTGTCGCCGATCCCCGGCTTGATGGCCTGGCTGCAGCGCGCCGAGGGCGCCGCGCTCGGCGACGCCCCCGCGCAGGCCCTGGCCCAGTTGCGCCAAGCCTGCGGCCATGATCTGGTCGCGCTGACGCAAACGGCGCGGCTAACCGCGCTGCCCGGCACCGCCCACCACGCGCTGTGGCGGCTGGCGGCGCATTACCTGGTACACGTTTCCCCTCAGCCGCAGGGCGATCCGGTGGCCCGCTTTCACCTCGACAATGGCGCCAGGCTCGAGCGCCTGAACGCGCAGGCCAACCTGTCGGCCAAGGGCCTGAAGCAATCAGCCGGGCTGATGGTGAATTACCTCTACGACCTGGCCAAGATCGAGCAACACCACGACCGCTTTGCCCAGGGCAAGGTGGCTCATAGCCGCGCCGTGTCGGCGCTGTTGTGAGGCATTCGAACCAACGACGCAGGAGACACTTCGCATGAACACTTCCGTTCTGAGCCGCGTGCTCATCGTCGCTGCTGCGGCATTGGCTGCGCCGCTGGTGCAAGCCCAGGCAGCCTGGCCGAGCAAGCCGGTGACGATCGTCGTGCCGTTCCCGCCGGGCGGCGGCACCGACGCCTTTGCGCGGCCGCTGTTCGCGCTGATGACCAAGAACACCGGCCGCCAGTTCGTCATCGACAACAAGGGCGGCGCGGGCGGCACGCTGGGTGCCAGCGTGGCCGCGCGCGCGGCGCCCGACGGCTACAGCTTCTTCATGGGTGCGGTGCACCACACCATCGCGCCGAGCATGTACCCCAAGCTCGACTACCACCTCGAGACTGACTTCATCCCGGTGGGCCTGATCTCCAGCGTGCCGCAGGTGATCGTGGTCAACCCGCA
>JANOKY010000040.1:0-2860 GCA_031419635.1 Burkholderiales bacterium
GGAGGAGAAGATCTTCGGCTTCTTCCCGCGCATCAAGGAGCGCTGGCGCTCGCCCGCCGACTATCTTTCGGGCGGCGAGCAACAGATGGTGGCGGTGGCCCGCGCGCTGTCGGGCGACACCCGCGTGCTGCTGCTCGACGAGCCGTTCGAGGGCCTCGCGCCGGCCATCGTCGAGGAGCTGTTCGAGGCCTTCGACAAGCTGCGCCACGAAGTCGCGATCCTGATCGTCGACCACCACCTCGATCTGGCGCTGGCGCTGTCAGACCGCACCGTGGCGCTCGAGCGCGGCGAGGTCACGCACATCGGCCCGTCGGCGGCGCTGTCGCGCGACCTCGAACTGCGGCGCAAGGTGTTGTGGTTGTAGGCCCTATTCGAAATGATGAACTCGCGCTGAATAATGTCAAATATACTAGGCTTTTTTACGCTGGCTTCTGCCCTCGACTGCCATGAATCTGCGCGAAATGGGTTTGCTCGTGCGCGAGCGCCGTGTGTCACTCGGCCTGTCGCAGGAACGGCTTGCAAAGCTCGCCGGGCTGTCGCGCGCGACCGTTGTTCAACTCGAAGCCGGCACGCTGGTCGAGCTCGGCGTGACCAAGCTCGCGGGCCTGATGGACCTTCTCGGCCTGCAGTTGAGCGCCAGCAAACACGCAGCTTCGCGCCGAGGCTTGCTGATGGCCAGCCGCAATGCGAGCGTGAGCTACAAGACGAAGCTCGGCGCGGGCCAACTGGCCAAGGCATTGACGACGGGCGAGCTTCCCGCCGGCCTGATGCCGCATCTGGCGAGCTTGCTCGACGAGACGCCGCTGCCGCTCGTCGTGGCTGCCGTGGAGGAAGCCGCGGCGCAAAGCCGCGTGCCAGCCAAGCGCATCTGGCAGCAACTGGTGCGGTGGGCGCGCGAGTTTGCTTCGCCGCGCCGGGTCTGGGCCTGACTCGTGAATCGCGTGCGATGAGCACCGGCGCAAGGCCACACCGGTTGCCCGCAGGTCCTTGGCGGGTCCTGCTCGGCCACGCGCTTCGTCTGGTCGACGAGATCGCCACGCGCGGCACCAACGATCCTTTCTGGACCCTCGGCGGCGGCACCGTACTGATGCTTCGCTACCAGCACCGGCGCAGCAAGGGCATCGACATCTTCGTTCCCGACCCTCAATACCTCGGCCATGTGACGCCGCGGCTGAGCGCGGTGGCCGAAACCATCTGCGCCGACTACGTCGAGGGTGCGGGCTACGTGAAGCTGATCCGGGCGGAAGGCGAAATCGATTTCGTGGCCTCGTCCAATCTCACGCCAGCGCCCTACGAAACCTGGTCGCTGCTGCGGCGGCGGGTGCGGGTCGAAACGGCTGCCGAGATCATCGCCAAGAAACTCTGGCATCGGGGAGACCGAGCCACGGCGCGCGATTTGTTCGACCTTTCGCTGGTCATCGAGCGCGAGCCCGAATCCTTGCTCGCGGCAGCCGAGTTCCTGGTCCGGCACCGGGACGCGTTCATCGGTCAACTGTCGGCGCGGGCGCCTGTACTGAAGGCACAGTTCGATGCGATCGACGTCTTGAAGTACCGGCCGAGCTTCGACCAGGCTGCAGTGCGCGCCGTGTCTTTTCTCGAAGGTCTGAAGGCGCCAGCCCGACCCGTATCGATACCGAAAAGGCAATTGCAATGACCCCAGCCTCCCCAGCCGCCCCCATCGTCGGCATCGTAGGCGCCGGCCTGATCGGCCGCTCCTGGGCCAACGTCTTCGCGCGCGCCGGCTGGCAGGTACGCGTGTGGGACCCGAACGCCAACCAGCGCGAGGCAGCGCACGCGCTGATCGCTCAATCGCTGCATGATCTGCAGGCGCACGGGCTGGTGCAGGACGCCGCGGCCTCAGCGGCGCGCGTGCAGATCGTGGCCAAGCTCGAAGAAGCGGTGAAGGCCGCCGACTACGTGCAGGAGTGCGGCCCCGAGGTCTTGGAGATCAAGCGCACGACCTTCGCCGCGCTCGACGCCGCCGCGTCGGCGCACTGCGTGCTGGCCTCGTCCACTTCGGCCATCGTCGCCTCGCTGTTCACCGAAGCGCTGGCCGGCCGCGCGCGCTGCATCGTCGCGCACCCGGTCAACCCGCCGCACCTGGTGCCGGTGGTCGAGCTGTGCGGGGCACCGTGGACGTCCGATGCCACCAAGGCCCGCGCGCGCGAAGTGATGCAGCAGATCGGCCAGGTGCCGATCGACGTCAAGCGCGAGATCGACGGCTTCGTGCTCAACCGCCTGCAGGTGGCGCTGCTGACCGAGGCCTTCCGCCTGGTGCAGGACGGCGTCGTCAGCCCGCAGGACCTCGACCATACGATCGCTGACGGCCTGGGCCTGCGCTGGGCCTTCATGGGCCCGTTCGAGACCATCGAGCTGAATGCGCCGGGCGGCATCGCCGACTACTGCGAGCGCTATGTGCCCTGGTTCCGCCGCTACATGGCCGACCTGCCGGGCCCGCAAGTTTGGGACGACGCGCAATGGCGCGCGGCCGCCGCCGCGTGGGGGCCGGCGCCGGATGCGAGCGCGGTGGCGCAAAAGAGCCTGTGGCGCAACGACCGGCTGGCTGCGCTGGCCGCGCACAAGCGCGGGCAAGAACCCTGGCAGGATGGATGACCCAAGGAGCAACGAAATGGCAAACCTCAAGAGCAAGCAACGCAAGGTGATGATCACTTGCGCAGTCACCGGCGCGATCCACACGCCGAGCATGTCGCCGTACATTCCGATCACGGCCGACGAAATCGCCGACGCCGCGCTCGGCGCGGCTGAGGCCGGCGCGGCGCTGGTGCACCTGCACGCGCGCGACCCTGTCGACGGCCGGCCCGACCAGCGGCCCGAGGCCTTCGCGCCGTTTCTCTCGCGC
>JANOKY010000041.1:0-3120 GCA_031419635.1 Burkholderiales bacterium
ACAGTGAAGAACGAGCGGATCGTGCGCTGGCCCAGCTTCGACTTGAGGACCGCCAACAGGGTGTCGGCCAGGGCGGCGCGACCGGCTGCGTCCGTGATCCCCTGCGCGAAGACATGCCGGTCAACGCTCACGCTCTCCGTCGGTAACTTCGCACGGCTCCGGATGGCGCTTTCGATCTGGTCCTGATGTCCGAAGGCCTCGAACAGCAGCCTCGGGATGGCCCGTAGGCACAGTGCGTGACGGGCAACCGATTCGACAAGCCCACGAGGACCATCCAGGGTGACCAGGGAACTGCCGAGCAGCTGCATGAAGGTGCTGTCGGGATGCTCGAGCGCGGCCGGGCGTTCAATGTGGGCGTTCGGCCCCGAAGACAATCGCACCAGCTCCTCCAGGAACTGACGCACCGAGGTCACGCCGTTGTCCTGCTCGGGCCTGCATACCTCGACGTATCGCTGTCCGAAATCGTCTTGGTCCAGCCAGGTCTCGTAGACGGCAGTCAATCTGTCGCGCAACGCGGGTCCGATCATTACGACGCCCTTGTCGTGCCAGGCTCGCTCGATGGCTGCCGGCTTCAAGTTTCAGTCTAACGCCGGCAAAGGGGCCGGAGTTGGTCGAGCAGCGGGGCAATGTCGAAGTCGATACAGCGACCTCGGAGGGACGGCTCCGAAGCCGACGGTCGTCGGCAGCCGCAATCGGCCTGCCGACGTTCGGGGTTGACGGTCGAAAGGACAGGAGCAGACTGGGTGCTGTTGGTCAGGTCCTACTGTTGGGCGGCAGTTTCTGCCGAGACCTGCCATTCGCCTGCGGGCCGGGCGAACGGCTGCTGTATCTTGGAACCTGCCGGTCGTGGGCAAACGCCTCGCGGCGCTTGCCCTCGGCCGACAGTTACCTGTCCGATGAGCGAAATTCGGGGACCCGGTACCCGCGATAACGAGGCCATCGCGGGAATCGATCGGCTAGGCCTGCAGTTCTACGACCCGTACGACCGATGGGAAATCTAAGCGAGGGCCGATGCCTGTGGTGGAAGAAGAGGCGCGGCCTCTCTCGGGAAGCGCCATTTGGTCGTGCCCAACCCCCAACAGGCGTGGATGCCGCGCAGATAGGCTTCGACACGCTCCGCTGCCGCGTGGATGATCCCACTGGAGCCGTCCACGCCCTCATGAATTTCGAGGTTCCAAGAGTCGCCGGCGTCATCCTCGACAACGCGCTCGACCAGCATGTCGTACTTTTCGCGGCCGCCATCGCCAAAGTGCGCCTTGAGATCGACGTGGATGGTGATGTTGCCTTTGCGCTCTCCAATGAAGCGCACCGGTGCGAGCAAGCCAGCGGCATGCAGACGCTCGATCACGCCCCAGACGCGCTCGTCATGGTCCTCATCCCAGATGATCGCCAGGTCGATCAACTCGAGGCAGCTGCGTCGCGCACCCCCAAAGATGTCTTCCTCGACGGACGTAGGGTCGGTCTCAGACCAGACAGGCAGGAGGGTGCGAACAACTGAGTAGTGCGTGCCGCGGCCGAGGTGGCCGACGGGTTCTTTTTCGTCGTGTAGAACTTGGAAGAACGGCGAATACGCCATGGCTAATCCTTTCGAGATGCCAAATTTGGGCTTTCGGCCCGGAGTGCGGCGCCTTTCGGGCGCCCGCGGTTCGTGCACCGTGCGGTGCAGGGGCCATTATGCCTTCTGTTGAACGCTGGACGCACCGGCGCGGAACCGATACCGCGCGATCCGCGCGGCGCGGCGAGTCGACCAGGTCAGCAGCATGCGAAGGCGCTGCCGCTGGCACGAGCCGACGAGCAGGCGCTGTGGACCGATTTCAAGGCCGCCATAGCCGCCGCTTTCGCCGCCCGCGAGGCGGTCTACAGCGCACGCGAAGCCGAGTTCGAGGCTCATGCCGCTGAGCGTGCTTCGCTGATCGAGCGCCTGCGGGTGCGCGCCGAGGACAGCCCGATGGCGCGGCGCCGCGCTCGATGCCGAATTCCGCGCCGCGCGCGATGGTTTGCGGCGGTGGCTGGACGACAGCGCGCAACGCGCCTGGCAGGCCACATGCGATGCGTTCGATGCCAAGCTGTCGCTGTGTCTGGTGCGCGAGCAAGCGGCCGCCAACGGCGCCGATATCGATGCTGCGGCATCCGCCCCATCGTGATTGGCCCTGCCTGTGTTGCCGGCACGCTTGGAAGGCGCGATGCGCCGTCGCGCCGGGCCTGTGCCGGCGAACCGCACCGACACGGCGTTGGACGTCGACGACCTGTTGCTGCAGGTCGAGACCGCCTGGGAACGCCGCCGGCCTTCGAGTCCGCGCGCCGCGAGCGCAAGTTGCTGGCGATGAAGGTATCCCTCGAAGGCGGCTCCAGCGCGTCAGCGCTTCTCGCCGAGCGCGCGAAGGATCGCCTCTTGCCACCAGCTCGCGTCGACTCGATCGGTCCAGTCGTTGTGCTCAGCCGCTTTGATCAACATCAAATGCTTCGGGCCCTTCAGCGATTCGTACAGCGCGATGCCGAAACGCGCCGGAACGATGCGGTCGTACTCGGCGACGGCGACGACTACCGGCCGGCCGAACGCTGCGAGGGCGGCCGCACTGTCGTAGCGGTCGCGCAGCATCCACGTCACCGGCAGCCACGGGTAGTGATGCGAGCCGACGCGCTCGAGTCGGTCCCACGGCGTGATCAGAAGCAGGCCGGCGACAAGGTCGCTCTGGCGCGCTGCAGCCGCTGCAGCAACCGCGGCGCCGAGCGACTCGCCCATCAGCAGCAACGGCGCGCCGTTCTGGCGATGGGCCAGCGCGACGGTCTGTTCGGCATCGCCCGCCAGACTCTCTTCGCCGAGCGGGCCGCCGCGCGGGCTGTAGCCCGGGTACTCGGCAAGGATCACCCGCCACCCGAGCGGCGTGAGCGCGGCGGCATAGAAATCGCGGTGGCCCGCATGCCCCGCGTTGCCTTGAAAGACGACGGCCGTGCCGCGCACGGGGCCAGTCGGCTCGGCGACGAGACCGCGAAAGTCCTGCGCCGACGGCCAGGCGCGAAGCCCGCCCGACGCCATGCGCTCGACGCCCGCCTTGGCGGGCATGTAGAGCAGCCGGTCCACTGACCCCGAAGGCCGTGCCGCGGGCCCTGCTCGCGCTG
>JANOKY010000042.1:0-2414 GCA_031419635.1 Burkholderiales bacterium
CTGATTGCGCCGATGCCCCAGGCCGGGCCCTGGCGCCGCGCCCTGCGCCGCCTGCGTCGCCGGCGCGCGGCGATGTTCGGCCTGGCCATCGTGCTCGGCTTCATCGTGCTGGCGCTGTTCGCGCCGTGGATCGCGCCGCACGACCCGATCGCCACCAACTGGGGTGCGATCCGCCACGCGCCCAGTGCAGCGCATTGGTTCGGCACCGACGACATCGGCCGCGATGTGCTGTCGCGCGTCATCTGGGGCACGCAGGCCTCGCTGCTGGCCGGCGTGGTGTCGGTCTCGATCTCGCTGGCCCTGGGCGTGCCGATCGGGTTGGTGGCGGGCTTCGTCGGCGGCGCGGTGGACGGTTTGATCTCGCGCATCACCGACGCCTTCCTGGCCTGCCCGTTCCTGATCCTGGCGATCGCGCTAGCGGCGTTTCTCGGGCCGAGCCTCAGCAACGCGATGATCGCCATCGGCGTCTCGGCCACGCCGATCTTCGTGCGCCTGACGCGTGCGCAGGTACTCAACATCAAGGTCGAGGATTACATCGAAGCCGCCCGCGCGGTGGGCAACCCGCCCTGGCGCATCGCGCTGCGCCATGTGCTGCCCAACGTGGCCGCGCCGCTGATCGTGCAGGCCACGCTGGCCATCGCCGCGGCCGTGATCGCCGAGGCCAGCCTGTCGTTCCTGGGCCTGGGCCAGCAGCCGCCCGCGCCGAGCTGGGGCAGCATGCTGAACACGGCCAAGAACTATATCGACCAGGCGCCGTGGATGGCCGTCTGGCCGGGGCTGGCGATCTTCCTACTGGTGCTGGCCTTCAACCTGCTGGGTGACGGCCTGCGCGACGCGCTCGACCCGCGGCAGCGCTGATCGAGCGCCGCCTTGACCGGCAAGCGCGCTATTTCAGCGCTTCGGTGCCGGCCTTGGCCACCATGCCGTCCTGCGGCGAGTTGACGCCGCTGACGCCGATGGCACCGATCATCTTGCCGCCGACGACGATCGGCAGGCCGCCTTCGATCGGCGTGGCGCTCGCGGTCTGCGTACGTCGAACATTTCGCAATAGACCAAGAGGCCGTGGTTATCGACGATAGCGACCGCCACGTTCCAATTGTTCTTGCGCGCCTCGGCCACCGCGGCAGCGCCGACCTTCTTGGCGGTTTCGAGGTTGATCGCTGCGCCGTAGGGCGGGCGCTGTTGTGCGGCGGCGCGCGCCGGCATTGGCGGGAACCCTCGGGGCACGAAGCGCGGTGCAAGGAGCGCCATGCGCCGCAGCAGCCCGGCGACGCGCGCTCGGCGGCGTCGATTGCGGCCTGGTGCAAGGGCCTGACTGGTCCAGGTCGGTCAGGCAACGCATGATGTGCTGGGCGCGCGCGCTCGGGTTCGTCATGTAGAAGCCCATCAGGCCTTTGAAGCCGGGGTCGACATCGGCACCGGCGAGGATTCGGCGGTAGATGTCGATCATCTCCGGCGGCGCGAAGGCCTCTTCGGTGGCGCTGCGGCGGCTCAGGCCGCCACGCGCCCAGGCTCGAAATGGCGGCCGGCGCGGGCGAACAACTGGTCGGTGACGATGGCCAGCAAACCCACCACCAGCGCGCCCTGGATCACGTAGGCGGTGTTGAAGCCCGACAGGCCGACGATGATCGGCGAGCCGAGCGTCTTGGCGCCGACGGTCGACGCAATCGCCGCGGTACCGATGTTGATGATCACCGAGGTGCGCAGCCCCGCCAGCAGCACCGGCAGGGCCAGTGGCAGCTCGATGTTCAGCAGGCGCTGCAGGGCCGTCATCCCCGCGCCATCGGCCGCGTCGAGCGCACTTTGCGGCACCGATTCGAGCCCGGCGATGGTGGCGCGCACGATCGGCAGCAGACCGTACAGCGCCAATGCGATCAATGCCGGCCACTCGCCGAAACCGATCAGCGGCACGGCAATGGCCAGCACTGCCACGGGCGGCACGGTCTGGCCGATGGCCACCGCTGTTTCGACCAGCGGACGGAATTCGCGGCCTGCGGCGCGCGTGACGAAGATGCCCGCGGCCATGCCGACGAGTGCCGCCGCGGCGCTGGAGGCCGCGACGATGACGACATGCGCCAGCAGCAGCGCGGCGAAGCTGTCCTGCTCGTAGAGCGGGCGGTCGAGGGCGGGGAAGGCGGCAGCGAACAGCGGCTTGAGTTGCGGCATGCCGAAGGCCACCAGCAGCAACGCCGCGAGTGACCAGGGCAGCGGGTCGCGCAGCAAGGCGATGCGGGTGGGTGTCATTCGGATCGCCGCAGCAAGTCGGCAAAGTCGATCGCGCCTGCTGGCCGACCCTGCGCATCCACCACGGCCAGCCGCTCGACACCGCGCTCGACAAACACCGACAGCACCTCGCGCAAGCTCAGCGTATCGACCACCGCCTCACCCTCCACCCGCTCACCCGCGCGCAGGCG
>JANOKY010000043.1:0-1537 GCA_031419635.1 Burkholderiales bacterium
ACTGACGACGACCGCCGGCTCGATCGACTTTGCCGAGAATGAGTTCGCGCGCGAATTCACCGGCAGCACGGTGCAGGGCGCCGTTGCCATCACAGCCACGGCACTGACGCTGCCGGAAATGCACGGCAGCGGCATGGTGCGCGATCTGCGCGAGGCGGCGAGCCTCATTGACTTGGGAATCGGCGGCCTCGATCCCCGCAGCGCCAACCTTACAGCGGCGATGCAGGCCTACTCAGCAGCAGCATCGCGCGATGCGCAGCAAAGCCAGGTCGATGGGCTGCTGCTGGCGTGGTCCACTACAAGTGACCATCGAATCAGCCTACAGACGAGTACGGCACTCGCCCCAGGCGGCGCAGAAACCGCTGTGGCCAAGTGGGCACGCCTGAATCCCGTTGCATACCAAAAGATAGCCGTCCTCGAGCGGTTTAACGGAAGCAATTTTCTCGAACGGCGCGTGGTTGCCATCAGCGGTGGCTTTGAAGTGCAAGTGTGGGCCGAGCAAACAGCGCTGCTGGATCGCGCCTACACCACATTGCGCGACAACCTGTATGTCGGCCTGCTCACGCAGACGAGGCTTTCCAAGTACACCAACGGCATCGCACTGATCAACGACCCGAACACCGGTCAAGCACACTTCGACGCTACCGGCGTCGGCACAGCGTTCGAGGCCGCGCGCGTGGCCGACGCGCGCAATGCGTTGATAGACTTGGTCGAACTCAACCGCTACACGCAGTTCACGCTGAATGCCGGTGGATTTGACGGCATCGGAAAGTTGAACAGTTGGGTGGCCGCGCTGGCTGTTGATTCACCGCTTCGTGCGGATTTGGCAGCACTTGATGTTTTCACGCCGACGGCAACCATTGGATCTGTGCGCGGAGACATCTACCTTGGGACCGCGGCTGCGAATATTTTTTCAGCGGGCAGCGGCGACGATATTTTGTCCGGTGGCGCTGGTAGCGATTCGATGAACGGCAACGCCGGCAACGACACGCTGGACGGCGGCGAGGGCAACGACACGCTGCTGGGCGAGCGCGGCGCCGACACGCTGTTGGGCGGCGCGGGCGACGACACGCTGTACGGCAACGGCGGCGGCTGGGACTCCTACAGCGCCGTCACCGATGGCGACACCTTCGACGGCGGCGCGGGCAACGACCTGATCTACGACTACGAGACCACCAACGGCGACGCCTACCGCCTGAACCTGGGCGGCGGCGCCGACTCGGTCTACGACGGCGGCGGCTCGGCCGATCGCATCGAGGTCGGCGCGGGCATCGCCGCGGCCGACTTGCTCTTGCGCAACAACGGCTCGGCCCTGGTGGTCACGGTGGCCGCCACCGGCGAGCGCAACACGGTCGGCAGCGCCTACGACAGCTACGGCTTCAACACCGGCCAGGCCATCGAGGAGATCCGCCTGGCCGATGGCACGCTCTGGAACGACACCGCGCTCAAGGTCGAGGCCGTCAAGGGCACCGGCGCAGCCGATTCGATCTACGGTTTCGGGGGCAACGATGTCATCTCCTCCGGCCTGGGCAACGAC
>JANOKY010000044.1:0-2264 GCA_031419635.1 Burkholderiales bacterium
GGCAGGAAGCCGCGAAACGGGTCTTCGGCATTGATGCGGCATTCCATCGCCCAGCCTTGCCGCGGGATCTGCGCCTGCGTGAACGGCAGCGCCTCGCCGGCCGCCACGCGGATCATCAGCTCGACCAGGTCCAGCCCGGTGATGCACTCCGTGACCGGGTGTTCGACCTGCAGCCGGGTGTTCATCTCGAGGAAATAGAAACTCTGGTCCTTGCCGACGACGAACTCGACCGTGCCCGCACTCTCGTATTTCACCGCCCGGGCAAGCGCCACCGCCTGCGCCCCCATCGCGGCGCGCGTGGCCTCGCTGATAAACGGGGAAGGCGCCTCCTCGATCACCTTCTGGTGCCGGCGCTGGATGCTGCATTCGCGCTCGTGCAGGTACACGGTGTTGCCGTGGGCATCGCCGAGCACCTGGATCTCGATGTGGCGCGGTTGCTCGATGTACTTCTCGATAAAGATGCGGTCGTCGCCGAAGCTGGCCTTGGCTTCGTTGCGGCAGGAACTGAAACCCTCGAAGGATTGACTGTCGTTGAAGGCCACGCGCAGACCCTTGCCGCCGCCGCCGGCACTGGCCTTGATCATCACCGGGTAGCCGATGTCGCGCGCGATCTCGACCGCACGCTCGGGCGACTCGATGGCCTCGTTCCAGCCCGGGATGGTGCTGACGTTGGCCGCCTTGGCCAGCTTCTTCGACGCAATCTTGTCGCCCATCGCGGCGATCGAGTGATGCTTCGGGCCGATGAAGACCAGACCCTCTTCCTCGACCCGGCGCGCAAAGGCCGCGTTCTCCGACAAGAAGCCGTAGCCGGGATGGATCGCCTGCGCGCCGGTCTGCCTGGCCGCGGCGATGATCTTGTCGGCGACGAGGTAGCTCTCGCGGCTCGGCGCCGGGCCGATCAGCACGGCCTCGTCGGCCAGTTCGACATGGTGCGCATCGCGGTCGGCTTCCGAATACACGGCGACGGTGGCGATGCCCATCTTGCGCGCCGTCTTGATGATGCGGCAGGCGATCTCGCCGCGATTGGCGATCAGGATTTTGGTGAACATGATCGCGGGCCTCACAGCGGAATATTGCCGTGCTTGCGCCACGGGTTCTCGAGCTTCTTGTCGGCCAGCATGGCCAGGCTGCGACAGATGCGCTTCCTCGTCTCGTGGGGCTGGATCACGTCGTCGATGAAGCCGCGCGCGCCGGCCACGAAAGGGTTGGCGAAGCGGGCCCGGTACTCGGCCTCCTTGGCCGCGAGTTTTGCAGGATCACCCTTGTCTTCGCGGAAGATGATCTCCACCGCGCCCTTCGCGCCCATCACCGCGATCTCGGCGTTCGGCCAGGCGAAGTTGACGTCGCCGCGCAGGTGCTTGGAGCTCATCACGTCGTAGGCCCCGCCGTAGGCCTTGCGCGTGATCACGGTCACCTTGGGCACCGTGCACTCGGCATAGGCATACAGCAGCTTGGCGCCGTGCTTGATGATGCCGCCGTACTCCTGGCTGGTGCCGGGCATGAAGCCTGGCACGTCGACGAAGGTGATCACCGGGATGCTGAACGCATCGCAGAAGCGCACGAAGCGTGCCGCCTTGATGCTGCTCTTGATGTCCAGACAACCGGCCAGCACGAGCGGGTTGTTGGCCACGATGCCGACCGTGCGCCCGGCCATGCGTGCCATGCCGATAACGATGTTCCTGGCGTAGTCGGGCTGCAGTTCGAAGAAGTCGCCGTCATCGACGACTTTCAGGATCAGTTCCTTGATGTCGTAGGCCTTGTTCGGGTTATCGGGCACCAGGGTGTCGAGCGAATGGTCCAGGCGCTCGGCCGGGTCGCCGCTCGGCCGCGAGGGGGCACCGTCGCGGTTGTTCAGCGGCAGGTAGTTGAAGAAGCGGCGCAGCATCAGCAACGCTTCGACATCGTTGTCGAAGGCGCGGTCGGCGACGCCGCTGCGGGTGGTGTGCGTCACCGCGCCGCCCAGCTCCTCGGCGGTGACCTCTTCGTGCGTCACCGTCTTCACCACCTCGGGGCCGGTGACGAACATGTACGAGCTGTCCTGGACCATGAAGATGAAATCGGTCATGGCCGGTGAATAGACGGCTCCTCCTGCACAAGGGCCCATGATCAAACTGATCTGCGGGATCACGCCGCTGGCCAGCACATTGCGCTGGAACACGTCGGCATAGCCGCCGAGCGAGGCCACGCCTTCCTGGATCCGCGCGCCGCCGGAATCGTTCAAGCCGATGACGGGCGCGCCGACCTTCATCGCCTGGTCCATCACC
>JANOKY010000045.1:0-5577 GCA_031419635.1 Burkholderiales bacterium
CCCTGCACCGTGACGCGCATCGCGCAGGTGTCGGGGCAATCGTGCGGGCAGGCGGCGTGCACCGTTCGCGCGGCTTCGTTGGCGATGGGCAGGGGTGTAACTGCGGTCATGGATGAACTATTGCACAACGCGCCTGCGCTGCGCTGCGCCGGGCCCCGCACACCGGACCCGCCAGGCCCTACGCTGCGCAGCGTGTCCACTTCGCCGGCCCGATCATGAAGCGTCGAACTGCTCTGCATCACCTCACTCTCGGTGCCGCTGTGCTGGCGGCGCCGGCCCTGGCGCAATCGCGCGGCATCCTGATCGGCCAGTCGGCCGCGCTCAGCGGCCCGGCCGCGCAGTTGGGCCTGCAGTTCCAGCATGGCGCCAAGCTGGCCTTCGATCGCGCCAACGCGCGCGGCGGCGTCAACGGCCGCAGCATCGAGTGGCACATGCTGGACGATGGCTACGAGCCCGCGCGCTGCCAGGCCAACACCCAGGCCCTGTTGAACGATGATGTGCTGGCGCTGTTCGGCTACATCGGCACGCCCACCAGCCTGGTCGCGCTGCCGCTGGCCACCGCGGCCAAGACGCCCTTCATCGCGCCGTTCACCGGCGCCCAGGCGCTGCGCGAGCCGTTCAACCGCTATGCGTTTCACCTGCGGGCGTCGTACTACGACGAGACGGCGCGGATCGTCAACCAGGTCACGCAGGTGGGCATGAAGCGGGTGGCCGTGTTCCACCAGAACGACAGCTACGGCCAGGCGGGATTGGACGGCGTGACGCGTGCGCTGAAGGCGCGCGGGCTCGAAGCGGTGGCCACCGGCACGGTCGAGCGCAACTCGACCGACATCGCCGCCGCGCTGGAACGCATCCTGCCGAGCAAGCCCGAAGCCGTGGTCCAGATCAGTGCCTACAAAAGCTGCGCCGCCTTCGTCCGCGGCGCACGCAAGGCCGGCTATGGCGGGCAGTTCTACAACGTCTCGTTCGTTGGCACCCAGGCGCTGGCCGACGAGCTCGGCAGCGAGGCCCGCGGCGTGGTCGTCAGCCAGGTGATGCCCTACCCGTTCGCGCCCTTGATCCCACTGACCAACGAATTCCTGACGGCGGCCGGCGCCGCAGCCACCAAGGTGGCGCCCAACTACAGCAGCATCGAGGGCTACATCGCCGGCCGCGTCTTGCTCGAAGGCCTGCGCCGCGCCGGCGCCGCGCCCACGCGCGAAGGATTGATCGCCGGACTGGAGTCGATGCAGAGCTTCGACCTCGGCGGCTTCGGCGTCGATTTCGGGCCGCGCAAGCGTGTCGGCTCGAGCTACGTCGACCTGACGATCCTCGACGGCAGCGGGCGCGTGCGGCGTTAGCTTGGGCCGCGCCACGCGGCGTAAACTGGCCCGCTTCGCCCCCTGGGAGACGAGCCATGCAATTGATCGAGTCCATTCTCAAAGATGCCGCGGCGATTGCCACATTGCGGCGTGACATCCATGCCCACCCCGAGCTCTGCTTCAAGGAGCAGCGCACCAGCGATCTGATCGCCCAGGCGCTGACCGACTGGGGCATCCCGGTGCACCGCGGCCTGGGCACCACCGGCGTGGTCGGCATCGTCAAGAACGGCACATCGGCGCGTGCGGTGGGCCTGCGCGCCGACATCGACGCGCTGCCGATGACCGAGCGCAACCAGTTCGCCCACGCCAGCATCTATGCCGGCAAGATGCACGCCTGCGGCCACGACGGCCACACCGCAATGCTGTTGGCGGCGGCCAAGCATTTGTCGAAGCACCGCAATTTCGACGGCACCGTGGTCCTGGTGTTCCAGCCGGCCGAAGAAGGCGGCGGCGGCGCGCGCGAGATGATCAAGGATGGGATCTTCGACAAGTTCCCGATGGAAGCATCTTCGGCGCGCACAACTGGCCGGGCATGGCGGTCGGGCAGTTCGCCGTCAAGTCCGGGCCCTGCTTCGCATCGAGCAACGAGTTCAAGATCACGATCCGCGGCAAGGGCGCGCATGGCGCGATGCCGCACCTGGGCCTGGACCCGGTGCCGGTGGCCTGTGCGATGGTGCAGGCCTTCCAGACCATCATCACGCGCAACAAGCGGCCGATCGATGCCGGCGTGATCTCGGTGACGATGATCCACGCCGGCGAAGCCACCAACGTGGTGCCCGAAAGCTGCGAGTTGCAGGGCACGGTGCGCACCTTCACACTCGAGGTGCTCGACCTGATCGAGCGGCGCATGAAGGAAGTGGCCGAGCACACCTGCGCGGCCTTCGGCGTCACCTGCGAATTCGAGTTCGAGCGCAACTATCCGCCGACCATCAACCACGAAACCGAGACCGCGTTCTTCCAGCGCGTGGCCACCGGGCTGGTGGGCGCGGCCAACGTGCAGGCCTTCGAGCCGACAATGGGTGCCGAAGATTTCAGCTACTTCCTGCAGCACAAACCCGGCTGCTATTTCCTGATCGGCAACGGCGACGGCAGCCACCGCGTCGGCGGTCACGGCATGGGGCCCTGCATGCTGCACAACCCGAGCTATGACTTCAACGATGAGCTGATCCCGCTCGGCGCCACGCTGTGGGTGCGGCTGGCCGAAGCCTGGCTCGCCGAGCCCCAGTGCTGAACGTGAACGCCAGCGACTGTTTCTCGCCGACCTACGCCCAGGCGCGCGGCAAGTTCATCGCCGCCGCCGAGGCGGCCGGGCTCGATGTCGCCAGCCACGCCCACCCGATGCTCGGCCGCGAAGGCGAAGCCTTGGCGATGGA
Source organism: Burkholderiales bacterium (assembly GCA_031419635.1). Classification (GTDB taxonomy): domain Bacteria; phylum Pseudomonadota; class Gammaproteobacteria; order Burkholderiales; family Burkholderiaceae_C; genus CADEEN01. Next base: position 2,735 of record JANOKY010000045.1, read on the forward strand.
CGTGCTGCGCGAAGGCCCGCGCGATGCGGCGTCGCTGCTGCTGATCAGCAGCGGCTGCCACGGCGCCGAGGGCTTTTGCGGCTCGGGCGTGCAGGTGGCGCTGCTGCGCGACGCGGCTTGGCATGCGCTGCTGCACGAGCGTGGCGTGGCGGTGCTGTATGTCCACGCGCTCAATCCGTATGGATTCTCCTGGCTGCGCCGCGTGACACACGAGGGCGTGGACCTGAACCGCAACTTCCAGGATTTCTCCAGGCCACTGCCCGCCAACCCGGCCTACGACGAGCTGGCGCACCTGCTGGTGCCCGAGCATTGGCCGCCCAGCGCCGAGGTGCAGGCGGCGATGCAGCGCCATGTGGCGGCGCACGGCCTGGAGGCCACGCAAGCGGCGATCACCAGCGGCCAGTACCAGCATCCGCTGGGTCTGTTCTACGGCGGCGTCAACCCGACCTGGAGCCACATCACGCTGCGCCATGTGCTGCAAGAACATGGCCAGCGCTGCCGACAGTTGGGCTGGATCGACCTGCACACCGGCCTGGGCCCGAGCGGCCATGGCGAGCGCATCTTTGCCTGCCGCGACGATGCCGCGGCGCTGGCCCGCGCGCGCGCCTGGTGGGGCCCCGACGTGACCTCGATCTACGACGGCAGCTCGGCGTCGGCCCTGCTCACCGGCCTGATGTGGCAGGCCGCCGACCAGGAATGCGCGCAGGCCGAGTACACCGGCATTGCCCTCGAATACGGCACCGTGCCGGTGATGGAAGTGATCGATGCGTTGCGCGGCGACCACTGGCTCGAATGCCACCCCGAGGCCGAAGCGGCGCAGGGCGCGGCGATCAAGCAGCGCGTGCGCGACGCGTTCTACACCGACACCGACGCGTGGAAGCAGCGCATCGTCGAGCAGGCGCTCGATGCAGCGCAACAAGCGGTGCGCGGCCTGGCCGTTTGATCACAGCCAGCCGTTGCGGCGCAGCGCCGCTTCGCATTGCGCGGCGCTCTCGAACCGCAGGGCTTGCCAACCGAAGGATCGCGCGGCCTCGATGTTGGCCGGGTGGTCGTCGATGAACAGCGCCTGGTCGAGATCGAGCGCGAGTGCGGCCTGCGCATGCACGAACATCGCGCGCTCGGGTTTCATCAGGCCGACGCGGCCGGAGAACACCCGCGCCTCGAACCAGCCGAAACAGGGCTGCGTGGCTTCGAGGTGGTCGGCGTAGGGCCGCGGCATGTTCGACAGCAGCGTCAGGCGGTGGCCCGCCGCGCGCACGCGTTCGAGCAGGGCCACGCTGGTGGGCATCGGCTGGATGTGGCCGGGGATGGCGGCGATCAATGCAAGCAGGCTGGACACCGCGTAGCCGGTGCGCTCGGCGATGCGTTCGGCCAGGGCTTCCGGACCGATGTGGCCGCGGTCGAACTCAGCCCAATCGCTGCCGGGCGCGAGGCCCTGGAAGACCGCCGCGGCCACCGCCCGGGCACTGCTTTCGTCATGCGCCTGCTGCGGCAACACCTGCTGCATCAGTTGCAGCGGCTGCCAGTGAACGACGACGCCGCCGATGTCGAAGACCAGGGTGCGGCGGGTCATCAGGCAACCGCCGTGCTTCGCACTGCGGTGTTCGCCTCGGGAGCGGCCCGTCGGCTCATCAGGCAACCTCCGCGCTGTGCGCTACGGAATTCGCCTCGGGAGCGGCCCGTCGGCTCATGAGCGCAGTCGCTCGAGCAGCGCCGCCGTCGAGCCGTCCAGGCCCGCCGTGTCGCCCGAGGCCAACCGCGGCAGCAACTGGTTGGCCAGGGCCTTGCCCAGCTCGACGCCCCATTGGTCGAAGCTGTTGATGCCCCACATCGCGCCGCTGACGAATACGCGGTGCTCATACAGCGCGATCAAGGCGCCGAGCGAACGGGGGGTCAGCGCGTCGAGCACGAGCGTGGTGCTCGGCCGGTTGCCGGGGAAGCTGCGGTGCGCGGCCAGCGTGCGCGCGTCGATGGCCTTCGATGCCGTGGGCGGCGCTTCGGCCTGCGCTTCGTCGGCGGTCTTGCCGAGCATCAGCGCCTGGCTTTGCGCCAGGCAGTTGGCCAGCAGCTTCGCATGCTGATCGGCGAGCGCGTGGGCGGGGGCCTTGACGGCGATGAACTCGACCGGGATCACGTCGCTGCCCTGGTGCAGCATCTGGAAGTAGGCATGCTGGCCGTTGGTGCCGGGCTCGCCCCAGACGACCGGGCTGGTGGCGAACGGCAGCGCCTGGCCGGCCATGTCGACGCGCTTGCCGTTGCTTTCCATCTCGAGCTGCTGCAGGTAGGCCGGCAGCCGCGCCAGGCCCTGGTGGTAGGGCGCCACCGAGCGGCTGGTGCGGCCGTGGAAGTTGCGGTACCAAACGTCGAGCAGGCCGAGCAACGCGGGCAGGTTGCGCTCCAGCGGTGCGCCGGCGAAGTGCCGGTCCATCGCGTGCGCACCGGCCAGGAAGGCGCGGAAGTTATCGGCGCCGATGGCCAATGCGATCGGCAGGCCGATCGCGCTCCACAGCGAGTAGCGGCCTCCGACCCAGTCCCAGAAGCCGAAGGTGGTGGTGATGCCGAAACGCGCCGCGGCCTCGACATTGGTGGTGGTGGCGACGAAATGCTTGGCCACATCGCTGCCGCCGAGGGCGACGAACCAGTCGCGCGCGGCCTGCGCATTGGCCATCGTCTCCTGCGTGGTGAAGGTCTTCGAGGCGACGATGAACAGCGTTTCGTCGGGGCTCAGGTGCCGCAGCACCGGCGTGATGTCGTGGCCGTCGACGTTGGCGACGAAGTGCAGCGTCAGCCCCGGGTGCGCGAACGCATCGAGCGCCGGCACCACCATCTGCGGCCCGAGGTCG
>JANOKY010000046.1:0-3054 GCA_031419635.1 Burkholderiales bacterium
CGCGACGGGCGCGGGCGCACCGGCTTGGTCTCATCGGTGTCAGGCATCCTCACCAAGCAGGGATTCGGACTGTGGGCCAACGAGCCCAATGCAGCGGGATTCTGCTTTGCAGACCTCACGGCCGAGGTGGCGCAGCAGCAGGTGACGCGCGATGTCGTCGAGGCCTTTCATGGACCCGCGCAAATAGCGGGCTACACCATCGTGCATGACCAGGATCGGCCCCGCGCCCTGGTGCTGGCCGACACGCCCGGCGGCGCGCGGTCACTGGCAGCGAGCGCAGACCCGGCGCTGATTGCGCGCATGCAGTCGGCCGAGTTTTGCGGCGAGAAAATCAGCGTCGCGGGCGACGCGTTCACCGTGGCCTGAACCGCAGATGGCTCGATCGACCGTCTTCGATTTCGCCGCGCTGACCACGCCAACGCAGGCCGGCCCGCGCTCCATCCTGCGCCTGCTGCAGGTATTCGCCAGCCTGAGCGCGCACCCCGAAGGCCAGACGCTGGCCCAGTTGTGCCACGGCCTGTCGCTGCCCAAGACCACCCTGTTCACGATGCTCAAGGTGCTCGAGAGCGCGGGCTACCTCGCGCACGACGGGGGCGTCTACCGCATCGGCCCGCAAGCGGTGGCGCTCGGTGCCGCGATGGCCGGCAGCCCCGCCGCCCACTTTCCCGATTGCGCGCAAGACATTCTGCAAAGCCTGTCGCAACGCACGGGCGAGACCTGCTTTCTGGCGGTGCTGACGCGGGACCGGCTGTTTTGCAAGTACGTGGCGATGGTCGAGAGCGACCAGTGGCTGCGCTACAGCGTCAAGCTCGGTTCGCTCAAACCCGCCTACGCGACAGGCAGCGGCCGCGCGATGCTCGCCCACCTGCCCGCTGAAGAAGTTCGGCCCTTGCTCGGCAGCTTCAAGTTCGAGCCCATCACGGCCAAGACGATCACATCGCGGCGCGCATTGGCTGCCGCCTTGAAAGAAGTGCGGCAACGTGGCGTGAGCACGGTCGACAGCGGCACGGTCGCCGACGTGGTCGCCGTGGCCGCGCCGATATTCGGCGCCGACGGCCAGGTCTGCGCAGCCGTCAGTGCCGGAGGGCCAGCGACACGCATCACGCGGCGCCTGCCGGCAGTGGAGCGAGCGGTGCGCGATAGCGCCGAAGAAATATCCAGGCTGCTGGGCTACCGCGGCGCATGGCCTGCGGTCTTCAATGCCATCAGCGTGAAGACATAGCGGCCGGCCGGGGTCGGCTTGCGCCGAGCCGCGCACGCGTACGTTCAGTGGCGAAACGTCGCCCTCACGGTTTGCCCGGTTCCTGCCCGCGCTCGCGCGCCTGCCCGAACACCACCCGCGCCTGGCGCTGGTAGGTCCAGTAGGCCCAGGCCCAGTTGGTGAGCACGACGATGCGGTTGCGAAAACCGATCAGAAAGAAGACGTGCGCGGCGAGCCAGAACCACCAGGCGATGAGGCCCGAGAAACGCAGCCCGCGCAGGTCCACCACCGCGGCCATGCGGCCGATGGTGGCCAGGTTGCCGTAGTCGCGGTAGGCGAAGGGCGTGCTGGCTCGGCCTGCCATGCGCGCCTGGATCGTCGCCGCCACATGCGCACCCATCTGCTTGGCGGCGGGGGCCGTGCCGGGCACCGGCGTGCCGGTGGTCGTGATGGCGGCCAGGTCGCCGGCAACGAAGACCTCCGGGTGGCCAGGCACGCTGAGATCGGGCTCGACCTGGATGCGGCCGGCGCGGTCGATTCGCTCGGCGGCCACGCCGAGCAGGCGCCCGAGCGGCGACGCGGCCACGCCCGCGGCCCACAGCACCGTGCGCGCGGCCGTGCGTTCACCGTCGCGTACATAGCCCTGGCCATCGATGGCCTGCACTGGCGCGCCGGTGAGCAACTCCACGCCGAGCTTGCGCAACTGTGCCGCGGCGCGCTCGGACAACTGCGGCGGAAACGACGCCAACACGCGCGGCCCGGCTTCGATCAATTGCACCCGCGCACGCGCCGGATCGATGCGACGGAACTCGCCCGCCAAGGTGTGGCGCGCGATCTCGGCCAGGGTGCCGGCCAGCTCGACGCCGGTGGGCCCGCCGCCGACCACGGCAAAGGTCAGCCAGGCGTCGCGCTCGCTGTCCTGGTTGCGGCTGGCGGCGACCTCGGCGTGCTCGAAGGCCAGCAGGATGCGTCGGCGCAGTTCGAGCGCGTCGTCCAGCGTCTTCAAGCCCGGCGCATGCGCGGCCCATTCGTCGTGGCCGAAGTAGGCATGGGTGGCGCCGCTGGCCACGAGCAAGTAGTCGTAGTCGATCGCCGCACCGTCGTCGGTGCTCACGCGGCGCGCTGCCGTGTCGATGGCCGTGACCTCGGCCATGCGCACGGCCACGTGGGCCTGGTCGCGCAGGTTGTGGCGCAGCGGCGCGGCGATATCGCCGGCCGACAGGCCGGCCGTCGCCACCTGGTACAGCAGCGGCTGGAACAGGTGGTGGTTGGCGCGGTCGATGAGGGTGATGTCGACGGCCGCATTCGCCAGCGCGCGCGTGGCCCACAGGCCGGCAAAGCCGCCGCCGATGACGACGACGCGAGGTCGTTGAAGGGCACGCGGCTCAAGCATCGTGCAACCGTACCTCATATTTCCCGATGCGCCGCACGCCTGCCAGCGGCTAGCATCACCGCATGTTCCTTGCCGACCTGATGGGCTATGTGCTGGCCCTGCTCGCCCGCCTGATCACCGGCACGCAAGGCCATTGGAAGGGCTGCCCGCCGACCGCGGAGCAGCGCATCTACTTCGCCAACCACCAGAGCCATTTCGACTGGGTACTGATCTGGGCCGCGCTGCCCAAAGACCTGCGCGCCACGACGCGGCCGATCGCCGCCCGCGACTACTGGACCCAGGGCGCGTTCAAGCATTGGCTCACGCGCGAGGTCTTCAACGCGGTCTATGTGGCCCGGCAACGAAGCGACGACCAGGATCCGCTCGAGCCGCTGGCCGAGGCCTTGAATCACGGCGATTCGCTGGTCATCTTCCCCGAAGGCACGCGCAGCAACAAAGGCGATCCGATGCCCTTCAAGAG
>JANOKY010000047.1:0-5369 GCA_031419635.1 Burkholderiales bacterium
CGGTGGGCAGCGCCGCGACCGTCGCGTCGGGCCGAAGCCAGCCGCGCGCGGCGTAGGCCGCCGGCAGGCCGAGCGCGAGGCCCGAGCCTGCCACCAGCAGCGGCAGGTCGGCGCAGGCCGCGGCGAGCGTGCGCAGGTCGCCGTTGTCGATCGCGTCGGCGATGGCGATGCGCACGCCCTCGGCGCGCAGCGCGGCGGTGCGTGCGCTGACCGCGTCGACACCCGCGGCCACCGCGTCGTGGCGCAGCAGGCCCACGCGCCCCTTCGTCTGCGCCTGCAGCCAGCGCACCAGATTCGCGTCGGTCATCGGCGTGAGCGGGTGCTCGCGCATCCCCGAGTCCGACAGCAGCAGGTCGCCGACGAACAGGTGGCCGCGGTAGACGCTGCGGCCGTTTTCCGGGAAGGCCGGGCAGGCGATCGCGAAGTCGGCTCCCAGTGCGGCCATCAAGGCCTCGGCGACGGGGCCGATGTTGCCGCGCGGCGTCGAGTCGAAGGTCGAGCAGACCTTGAAATAAAAGCGCCGGCAGCCCGCGGCGCGCAGCCGATCCAGAGCGGCCAGCGAATCGCGCACAGCATCGGCCGTCGGCGTGGTGCGCGACTTCAGCGCCACCACCACCGCGTCGGCGTCGAGCGCTGCGCCGCTGTCGGGCACGCCCGTCGTCAGCAAGGTCGCCATGCCCGCCTGCACCAGCATCCCGGCCACATCGGTGGCCCCGGTGAAGTCGTCGGCGATCACACCCAACAGCGGCTGTTTCATTTCCGCGTCCGCAGTGCCTTGGCCGGCTTGATCACGCCGCTGGCCACCAGGCGCTTCTCGCCATTCAGGTGATGCTGGGTGGCGGCGCCGCGCGCGCCTTTTTCGTCGCCGGCAATCACCGCGGTGACGATCGCGCGGTGCTCGCGCCGCACCTGTTCCATGAAATCGGCGCGCATCGATTCGTAGCCCTTGGTGACGCTCATCGCATCGCGCAAATAGGCTTCGAGGATGCCCAGCAGGCGCACGAACTGCGGGTTGCCGGTGGCCTCGCCGATGGCGCGGTGAAAGGCCAAATCCTGTTCGACGCCGAGCTGGCCGCTGTCGGTGGCGGTGTCGATGGCCAGCAGCGCGCGCTTGAGTTCGGCCAACTGCGTGCGGGTGGCGCGCCTGGCGGCCAGTGCGGCCATCTCGCCCTCGATGACGCGGCGCAACTCCACCATCTGCACCACGGCGTCGATCGATTCGAGCACCTTGGGGTCGAAGGCCAGCGCGCGGTGGGCCGGCGGCGCGGTGACGAACACCCCCGAGCCCTGGCGCGAACGCACCAGGCCCTGCGATTTCAACTGGTGCACGGCCTCGCGCACGACGGTGCGCGAGACGCCGTAGGCGGTCGCGAACTGCAACTCGGTCGGCAGCCGGTCGCCAGGCTTGAACGCCCCGCTGTCGATGCGCTCGGCAATCCTCGCCGCGAGCCGGTCCGAGAGCCGCTCGGCGTCGTGGCGCAATCCGCCCGCGCGGTGGATGGCCTTGGGGTCGAACCGGGCTGAAACGCTGATTGACATGGTGATCGGGTCATCATACAAGTGCGAGAAGCCGCATGCCAAGCATCGCATTGCGCAAAACGATCCGGAGACTCCCCTAGATGGCCAGCGTCAGCATCCGCTCAGCGACCAAGCGCTTCGGCGCCGTCGAAATCCTGCACGGCGTCGACATCGAGATCGCCGACGGCTCGTTCACCGTGCTCGTCGGCCCGTCGGGCTGCGGCAAGAGCACCCTGCTGCGCATGATCGCCGGGCTCGAGGAGATCAGCGGCGGCGAGATCCGCATCGCCGACCGGGTGGTCAACGACGTGCTGCCCAAGCAGCGCGACATCGCGATGGTGTTCCAGAACTACGCGCTGTACCCGCACATGACGGTGCGCCAGAACATGGCCTTCTCGCTGATGCTGGCCAAGCTCGAGAAGAGCGCTGCCGACGCCAAGGTGGCCCGCGCCGCCGAGATCCTCGGCCTGAAGGACCTGCTCGACCGCTACCCGCGCCAGCTCTCCGGCGGCCAGCGCCAGCGCGTCGCGATGGGCCGCGCGATCGTGCGCGACCCGCAGGTCTTCCTCTACGACGAGCCGCTGTCCAACCTCGATGCCAAGCTGCGGGTGGCGATGCGCACCGAGCTGAAGGAGCTGCACCAGCGCCTGTCCACGACCTCGATCTACGTCACGCACGACCAGATCGAAGCCATGACGATGGGCGACAAGATCGTGGTCATGAAGGACGGCCGCATCGAGCAGACCGGCAGCCCGCTCGAGCTGTACGACCAGCCGGCCAACCTGTTCGTGGCCGGCTTCATCGGCTCGCCGGCGATGAACTTCCTGCCCGGCACACTGCGCCGCGCCAACGGCGCGGTGCAGGTCGAGCTGGCCGACGGCACGCGCGTCGGCGCGCCGGGCAGCAGCACCGGCAGCGAGGCGCAGCCGGTGATCTTCGGCACCCGGCCCGAGCACCTCGTGCTCGTCGAGGGCACCCAGGGCGGCACGATCCCGGCGGAGGTGGTGGTGGTCGAGCCGACCGGGGCCGACACCTTCATATCGTGTCGCCACCATGGCGCCGAGCTCTCGGTCGTCTTCCGCGAGCGCCACAACTTCAAACCCGGCAGCACGATCCATCTGCAACCCGACCCGTTGCGCGCCCACCTGTTCGATGCCGCCAGCGGCCGTTCGCTGGCCGCCTGAAACAAGCTTTTCACACCCCGGTGCCGACGCAGAGCACCTCCACAAGCAAGGAGATACCGCATGGACAACTTCAACCGCCGCCGCTTCCTGGAAGGCACCGCCGGCGTCGCTGCGAGCACCGCGCTGGGCGCCGGCGCCATCTGGACGCCCGCCGTCCACGCGCAGACCGCGCTCAACCTCAAGCCCGAGAAGGGCGCCAAGCTGCGCGTGCTTCGCTGGAGCCGCTTCGTGCAGGGCGACATTGATGCGTACATGATCAACGTCAAGAAGTTCATCGACAAGACCGGCATCGAGGTCCGCGTCGACAACGAGGGCTGGGAAGACGTGCGCCCGAAGGCCGCCGTGGCAGCGAATACCGGCGCCGGCCCGGACATCATCCTGGGGACCAACGACGATGCCAACCTGTACCCCGAGAAGCTGCTCGACGTCACCGACCTGGCTACTTACCTGGGCAAGAAATACGGCGGCTGGTACCCGGCCTGCGAGGCCTACCTGCGCCCCGACGGCAAGAAGTGGATCGGTATCGCCCTGGGCGCTGCCGGCGCGATGCTGGTTTACCGCGGCAGCCAGGTCAAGGCGGCTGGCTTCGACACCTTCCCGAAGGACACGACGGCCTTCATGGCCCTGCTCAAGGCGCTCCATGCCAAGGGCACGCCGGCCGGTTTTGCCCTGGGCAATGCCACCGGCGACGGCCTGTGGACGAACTGGCTGATCTGGTCGCACGGCGGCAAGCTCGTCGACACGAACAACAAGGTCGTGATCGACAGCCCCGAGACGATCAAGGCGCTCGAATACGCCAAGGAGATGTACGCAACCTTCATCCCGGGCACGCTGTCGTGGCTGGACCCGAACAACAACAAGGCCTTTCTCGATAGCCAGATCAGCCTGACCAACAACGGCATCTCGATCTACTACGCCACCAAGACATCGAGCGACCAGAAGGTCCGGGACCTGAAGGAAGACGTGCAACACGCGCAGTACCCGATCGGCCCGGTCGGCGTGCCGACCGAATCGCATCTGTTCTTCAACCAGATGATCATGAAGTACACCAAGTACCCGAATGCGGCGAAGGAGTTTCTGCGCTTCATGATGGAGCAGGAGCAGTTCGACCCGTGGCTCACCGCGGCGGGCGGCTACATCGCCCCGCCGCTGGCCGAGTACACGAAGGCCGCGATCTGGACCTCGGACCCGAAGCACACGCCCTACCGTGACTGCGTGAAGAACCTGCGGCCGGCGGGCTATGCCGGCAAGCTCGGCTATGCGTCGGCGGGTGCGGCGGCCGACTTCATCGTCGTCAACATGGTGGCCGAAGCGGCGAGCGGATCGAAGACGCCGAAGGAAGCCGCCGAGCGGGCGCAGAAGCGTGCCGAGCGCTACTACAAGGTGTGAACACGCCCACCCCCGAAGCGCCTGCGGCGCTCCCCCTCAATGGGGCGCCGCCAGCGGCCCGGCAAAGCCGGTGCCGCGGCGTCCGCTTGGCCGCGCGGCTGGCGGCCATCTGACTTTCCCTCGCAGCCATGCTCGAAAAACTACAGAACAACCGCAACGCGCTGGGCCTGATCTTCATGCTGCCGGCGGCAGTGCTGTTGCTGCTGTTCCTGACCTACCCGCTCGGGCTGGGCTTCTGGCTCGGCTTTACCGATACCAAGGTCGGGCGGGCGGGTGAGTGGGTCGGCCTGGAGAACTACCAGTTTCTCTGGGACGACGCCGTCACGCGCCTGGCCCTCTTCAACACGCTGTTCTACACCTTCGTCGCCAGCGTCATCAAGTTCGTGCTTGGGCTGTGGCTGGCGATGCTGCTCAACCGCAACATCCGCTTCAAGACCTTCTTCCGGGCCATCATCCTGCTGCCCTACATCGTGCCCACCGCCTTGTCGGCAATCGCCTTCTGGTGGATCTACGACGCCCAGTTCTCGATCATCAGTTGGATGCTGGTGAAGGTGGGGCTGATCGACAAGTACATCGATTTCCTCGGCGAGCCGTGGAACGCGCGCCTCTCGGTGATCGCGGCCAACATCTGGCGCGGCATTCCCTTCGTCGCGATCACGCTGCTGGCCGGCCTGCAGACGATCTCGCCCTCGTACTACGAGGCCTCGGCGATCGACGGCGCCACGCGCTGGCAGCAGTTTCGCCATGTGACCTTGCCGTTGTTGACGCCGATCATCGCGGTGGTGATGACCTTCTCGGTGCTCTTCACCTTCACCGACTTCCAGCTGATCTATGTCATCACCCGCGGCGGGCCGCTCAACGCCACGCACCTGATGGCCACGCTGTCGTTCCAGCGCGCGATCTCGGGCGGCGCACTCGGCGAAGGTGCGGCGATCTCGATCGCGATGGTGCCGTTCCTGCTGGCCGCGATCATGTTCAGCTACTACGGACTGCAGCGCCGCGCCTGGCAGCAGGGGGGGGCCGACAAATGAGTGCAACCGGAGCCGGCGCGGGTTCGTCGCAAGCCTCCGACACCGTCGGCATGAGCTACCTCGACACGCCGTCGCGCAAGTTCGTGACGATCTACCTGCCGCTGGTCGTCTTCCTGATCGTGCTGCTGTTCCCCTTCTACTGGATGGCGATCACGTCGGTGAAGCCCGACAACGAGCTGCTGTCGCGCACCGGCAACCCGTTCTGGGTCATCGCGCCGACGCTGGCCCACTTCAAGAAACTGCTCTT
>JANOKY010000048.1:0-3076 GCA_031419635.1 Burkholderiales bacterium
CTCGGGCACGATGAAGGCCGCCGCCCACAGGATGACCCAGACGTAGAGCATCACCGCAGCCTCGTCGGTCCAGGGCAGCGGACGGTTGAAGCCGAAGCGGGCAATGATCTGGACCATGAAGACGCAGAACAGGGCCGCGAACAACGCGACGCCGACCGTGTCGGCGCCTCGCTTGAACCAGGCGCGCATCACCTCGGGCCAACGCCGGGCCGCTCCCAAGCGGCCCGAGCTCCCCTTGGGGGGCACGAGCAAAGCGAGCTTGGGGCTGTCATTTCGTCGCGTTGATGCGATCGAGCAATCCGGCCGGCCAGGTCTTGGCGATGTCGCTGGCGGCGTAGGCCGCCTGCACTGCCTTGCGGAAGGCATCGACATCGGGTGTCGTCACCGTCAGGCCTTCCTTCTTGAAGAAGTCGACGATCTGCGCTTCTTCCTTCAGGCGGTTGTCGTTGTTGAAGGCCGCGGCGTCGTTCGATGCCGCCTGCACTTTCTGCCGCTGCGCCGGGGTCATGGCCTTCCAGGCCTTGTCGGAGATGGCGATGAAGATGCCGTCGACGAGGTGATTGGTCAGCACCAGTTGCTTGGTCACCTCGTAGAACTTGGCCGCGCGCACCGTGGGCAGCGGGTTGTCCTGGCCGTCGATGGTACCGGTCTTCAAGCCCAGATAAACCTCGCCGAAGGCCAGCGGCGTGGCGGTGGCGCCCAGGGCTTCGCCGAGGAACAACCACTCCTTGCTGCCTGGCATGCGCAGCTTGACGCCCTTCAAGTCGGCGGGGGTCTTGACGTTGCGCACATCGCGCAAGTTGACCTGACGCGTGCCGAGGTAGATGGGGGTGAGCAGGGTCACGTCCATCTTCTCGGCGGCCAGCTTGAACATCTCCTGGCCGATCGGGCCGTTGAACACCTTCTGCTGGTGCTGCGGATCGCGGATCACATAGCCGGCGGTGAAGATGGAAAACTCCGGCACCAGCTTGGCGATGTCGAAGGCCGAGATCGACGAGAGCTCCAGGTTGCCTCTGGCCATCGCCGCCGGCTCGGTGCCTTGCTTGAACAGCGTGGCGTTGAGGTTGATCTGCACGTCGAACTCGCCGGGCGCGCTTTTGTCGAGCGATTCCTTGAACACCGTCCACATCTTGCCGTGCCAGTCGTCGGGCACGGCCGGCGTCGAGATGCGCAGCAGCACCTTGCTTTGCGCCATCGCGGCGGGCACGAAAGCGGTGGCGGTGGCGAGGGCGGCGGTGGCGGCGATCAGGCTGCGGCGCAAGAGGGCGGGGATCATCGGGGTCTCCTTTTTGATTGAGCAGAGGTCAGTCGGTCGAAGGGGTCAGGCCGAGCGCGGCCAGTTCGTGCGAGAAAGTCTCGAAGCGCTCGGCGTCCATCGCCACCAGCGGCGCGCGCACGCGCAGCCAGGCCGCATCACCGCTCTGCGCCGCCATGATGGCCTTCAGCGCCGGGATCAGGCTGTAGGCGCCGAGCCAGCCGAGCAAGCGCTCGATACGGGCATGGTCGGCGGCGCTGCGCGCAAGCTCGGGCTCGGTGGCCAGGTGCCGCACCACGCGCGGCATGAAGTTGGCCAGCCCGCTGACGGCGCCGCGGCTGCCGCGCGCGGCCAGCGCGGGCAGGTCGAGTTCGTTGCCGACATGCACCCCGATGGCCGGCCCGTCGAGCGGCATGAAAGCCTCGGCCAGGGCCAGTGAATGGGCGCGCTCGCACTGGCTGTCCTTGATGGCGACGATGTTGTGGGGGTAGCGCCGCAGCAGCTCGGCGATCACAGCGTGCGACAGCGCAACGCCCGCCACCTGCGGGATGTGGTACAGCACGACGCGCAGCGGCCGCCCGGCCACGGCGTCGAGCACCTCGGCATACGCGGCCACGATGCCGGCGTCGGACACGGCTTTGAAATAGAACGGCGGCAACAGCAGGACGCCCCAGGCGCCAATGTCCTGCGCATGGAGGGTGAGTGCGATCGCATCGGGCAGCGCGGCGCAGCTCACCGAGACCAGGATGCGCGCGGCCGGCACGCCCGCGGCGACGAGCGCATCGACCGCGTCGCGCCGCTCGGCGACCGTGAACGACGGGCCTTCGCCGGTGGTGCCGAAGGGCGTGACCCCCGCGCAACCCACAGCCAGTAGCGCGCTGGCATGCGCAGCGAAGGCCGCGTGGTCGATCGACAGATCGGCGCGCAACGGCGTCAACAACGCGGGCCAGATGCCGGGCAGGCCCGGCGCAGAAAGAGCGGTCAAGCGGGATCCTTCGCTGCGTCAGGCAAGCGCGGCCGGGGCAAGCCCAACACGCGGCGGTGGGCGCTTTCGATGTGGTGGGCCAGGCGCTCGGCCACCTGCTGCGCGTCGCGGCGCTTGAGCGCATCGATGAACCACAGGTGCTCTTCCATCGCCGGCAGCAAGGCGTCGGCCGACAGCAGCGAGCCTTCGAGCCGGATCAGGCGCACGCGCAGGCTATTGACGCGGTAGATCTGCGAGATCAGCGCATTGCCCAGGGTGTCGATCATCAGGTCGTGCAAGCCCCAATCGACCGTCGTCGCGTCGGTCAGCAGGGCGTCGTCGATCGGGCCGCGGCGCGCGCGCTGCACGATGCGCAGGTGCGCCTGTTCGATCGCCGCCAGGTCGGCGTCCGACGCGTTGACGGCGAAGTGCTTCGCCGCCTCGCACTCCAGCATGCCGCGCAACTGGAAGGCATTGTTGATGAGTTTCAGATCGACATGCGCCACCTGCAGGCCGCGCTGCGGCACCGTGCGCAGCAGGCCCTCGGCCTCCAGGCGCGGGATCAGTTCGCGCACTGCGCCCAGCGGCATGCCGAGCAATTGCATCAGCTCGCGCTGCGAGACGAACTGGCCCGGCCGAATGTTGGCCTGCGCGATCTGCTGCTGGAAGTTTTCATAGGCCTGCGCGCGCAGGCTCGGCGCGGGCGCGGGCGGGGACGGCACGGTCTTCAGCATGGACGCAGGCAGGCGGGCATTCCCGGATCGACAGACTGACATGTTAGTCATAACCTGCTGGCCATTCACGCGAGGAAACCCTGCCCGAGTGCCATGGCCCAAGCCCTGTTCCCCCCCTGCGCC
>JANOKY010000049.1:0-1529 GCA_031419635.1 Burkholderiales bacterium
ACAGCGAGTTCGCGGTGATCACTTTCGGTTCGACCACGGGCGCTGTGCGCGAGGCCATCGCGCGAGCCGCGGCCCGCGGTGTGGCCCCCCGGTTGATCGCGCTGCGCCTGCTCGCGCCCTTGCAAGTGGAGGCCTTGGCGCAGGCGCTGGCCGGCGTGCGCCAGGTGCTGGTGGTCGAGCAAAACCACGGCGGCCAGTTGTTGCGTTATCTGCGCAGCCGCGCCGACCTGCCGGGGCGGCCCACCGGCCTGCACCGGCCGGGCCCGCTGCCGCTGCGGCCGGGCGAGTTGTGCAGCGCATTCATCGATTGGGCCGCGGCCCATGTCGCGCAGGAGGCCACCGCATGAACGACATGGCGCAACCCGCGGCCTTCGCCGCCGCCGACTACAAATCGGACACCAAGCCGATCTGGTGCCCCGGCTGCGGCGACTACACCGTGCTCGGCTCGCTGACCAAGGCGCTGGCCCGGTTGCAGCTTGCGCCGCACGAGGTGGCGGTGGTCTCGGGCATCGGTTGCTCGTCGCGCATTCCGGCCTACACCACCTGCTACGGCTTTCACGGCGTGCATGGCCGCGCGCTGGCCGCCGGCACCGGGCTGAAAGTGGCCCGGCCCGAGCTGACCGTGATCGTCGCTGGCGGCGATGGCGATGGTTACTCGATCGGTGGCAACCATTTCCTGCATGCGTGCCGGCGCAACGTCGACCTGACCTACCTGGTGATGGACAACCATGTCTATGGCATGACCAAGGGCCAGGCCTCGCCGACCACCGAGCCCGATTGGGACAACAAGCTCGCGCCCGGCGGCACCGGCATTCGCTCCTTCCATCCCCTGGTGATCGCGCTGGCCTCAGGCGCCAACTTCGTCGCCCGCGCCTTCTCGGGCGATCCGAACGGCAGCGCCGAGATCATCGCGCAGGCGATCCGCCACCCCGGTTTTTCCTTCGTCGAAATCCTCAGCCCCTGCGTCACCTTCCGCCCCGAACAGCGGCAGTGGAAGGAGCGCGTGCACCCCGCCGCGGTGGCCGAAACCGACGATGCGGCACGCGCCGCGCGGCGCATCATGACCGACGACGGCTTCAACATCGGCGTGCTTTACGCTGGCAGCCGGCCGGTCTACGCACGGCGCAGTGAAACCAGTGCGACGACCGCCGACCTGGAACAGGAGTTCGCGCTGTGACCCCCTCCGACGCCCCGCAGACGATCGAAGATTTGATGGGCCAGGCGCTGCAGATGGAGCGCGAAGCGGTGGCGCGCTACACCGAGCTGGCCGAGATGATGGAGGCGCACAACAACCTCGAAGTGGCCGCGCTGTTCCGCCAGATGGCGGAGTACGAGGGCCGCCATGTGGCGCAGATCCTGGCCGACATGGGCTGGGCCGAAGACACGGTCACGCTGCGCGAGGCCGGCGCCTGGGCCTCGCCCGAAGCGCCCGAGTCGGTGCCGATCGACGAGATGCACTACTTGATGCACCCCTGGCATGCGCTGCAACTGGCCCTGGCCGCCGAACAGCGCGCCGCCAACTTCTTCGA
>JANOKY010000050.1:0-2046 GCA_031419635.1 Burkholderiales bacterium
GTGGTCGGATTCGAGCGCGTCGATCTGCGGCTCGTAGGGCGCAAAGGCCTGCAATGCGCCGAGGTAGGTCGGCGTTTCCACCAGCACGCGCGAGCCGCTGTCGATCAAGACCTTGGCGGCGAGGTCGAGGCCTTGCTGCGAACCGGTGGTGATCAGCACCTGGTCGGCCGTGGCCCGCATGCCATGCTGCTGCGCCAAGTGGGCCGCGACCCATTCGCGCAGCGGCGCGAAGCCTTCGCTGGCGGCGTATTGCAGGGCCTCGCGCGGCGCTTCGCGCAGCACCTTCTCGGTGGCGTCGCGCACCGCTTGCACCGGGAAGGTGTCGGCCGAGGGCAGGCCGCCGGCCAGCGAAACGATGCCCGGTCGCTCGGTGACCTTGAGGATCTCGCGAATGATCGAAGGGTTCATGCGCTCGGCGCGCCGCGCCAGCGTGAAGGGGTGCTGATCAGGGCTCATGGTCGATTGTCTCAAGAGGTGCGCAAGAAAGTTATGCCGGGATTGTCGGTAGGTCGGCAGCGTCACCGCAGCGCCCGCACCGGCATGCGCTTGCCGATGAACACCACCGCCATCACCACCAGCGCGAACGCCACGGTGCTGGCGTCCAGGCGTTCGCCGAGCACCGGCACGGCGAAGAGCAGGGCCAGGAAGGGCTGCAGCAGTTGCACCTGGCTGACGCGCAGCACGCCGCCCAGGGCCAGGCCGCGGTACCAGGCGAAGAAGCCGAGCCACATCGAGAACAGCGTGACATAGGCAAAGCCGCCCCAGGCGCTGGCGCGCACCGCGCCCGCGTTCGCCGGCCAGGTGGCGAGCATGGCCGGCAGCGTCAGCGGCAAGGACAGCACCAGCACCCAGCAAATCACCTGCTCGGCCGGGATCTTCAGCGACACCTGCGCCCCGCCGACGTAGCCGATCGAGGCACTGGCGACCGCCAGCAGCAGCAGGCCGTCGGCCGCGCTCAATGTGCCATTGCCCTGCCGCGCCGCGAAGGCCAGCACCAGCGCACAACCGATCACTGCGCAGACCCAGAAGCCGCGCGACGCACGCTGGCGCAGCCACAGCGCCGCCACCATTGCCGTGCCCAGCGGCAGCACCCCCGTGACAACGGCCGCGTGCATCGCATCGACATGGCGCAGCGCCATCGCCAGCAACAGCGGGAAGCCCAGCACCGTGCCGAGGGCACAGATCGCCAAGGCGCGCCAATGCTCGCGCGCCGGCCGCGCCGCGCCAGCGATGCGCAGGTAGGCGATGCTGAGCAGCCCGGCCAGCGCGGCGCGGCCGGCGGTGACGAAGGCGGGCGGCAGTTGCGGGTCACTCGCATCACCGACGGCCAGCCGCGTCATCGGCAGCGTCATCGCGAAGATGACGACGCCCAGGGCGCCCAGCGCAAAGCCGCGTGCGACGTTGGCGGGCGACCCGGTGGCGACGTTGGGCGTCATTCGTCGCAGCGCTTCGGCAGGTAGGGGGCGATATTTTTCATCGCGCGGGCGACGTACTCGTCCTTTTCGCCGACGGGTGCAAGGTAGTGAAGTGCGTGGCCCGCCGCGTCGACGCCCTCGGTTCGGGCAATGATCCAGGCGGCAAGGTACTGCGACGCAAAGCATCCGCCCGCAGTGGCAATGTTGCCTCGGGCGTAAAAGGGCTGATTGAGCACCTCGACGCCCGCCGCCTGTACCCAAGGCTTGGTGGTGAGGTCCGTGCACGCGGGGACCGTGCCGAGCAACCCGAGCTTCGCCAGCACCAGGGTGCCGGAACATTGGGCCCCGATCAACTGGCGCGCCGGGTCCAGCGTGAGCTGCGCCATGAGAGCCGGGTCATCGACGATCTCCCGGGTCTGCATGCCGCTGCCGACGATGACCGCATCGGCAGCGCGCGCTTCGGCCAAGCTGGACTGCGCGTTGATGGTGACGCCGTTCATCGATGTCACGCACGGCAACGGGCATGAGAGCGTCACCCGCCAGCCGGGCTTCTTGATGCGGTTGAGCACGCCCAGGGCGATGAACGAGTCGAGTTCGTTGAAACCTTGGAAGGTCAGGATGGCGATGTGCA
>JANOKY010000051.1:0-10554 GCA_031419635.1 Burkholderiales bacterium
ACATCGGGGCGAACACCGGCCGCTTCGTCACCCAGTTGCTGCAACGCTTACGCCATCCCGAGCACGGCCACCGCAGCTGCCTGGGGTTGCTCAGCCTGGCCAAGCGCTATGGCCCGCAGCGCGTCGAGGCGGCCTGCACGCTGGCGCTCGAACTCGGCGCCGGGCAGTACCGCCATGTGCGCGACATCCTGACCAATGGACGGGACCTCATCGAGCGCCTAGCGCCTGCCCCCGAATGGGTCTCGCCCGAGCACGACAACCTGCGCGGTGCCTCGTACTTCCACTGAAGGATCTTCCACATGATGATGAACAACACCCTGGCGCAGCTGCGCGACTTGAAGCTTGCCGGCATGGCATCGGCTGTCGAGGAGCAGCTCTCAAGTGCCGCCAGCACGGGCCTGAGCTTCGAAGAGCGCTTGGCATTGATGGTCGATCGCGAGGTGCACCACCGCGATGACAAGCGCCGTGCGGCACTCATGAAGAGGGCCGGCCTGAAGTACCCGCAGGCCTGCATTGAAGATGTGGACAGCAAACCCAGACGAGGCTTCGAGCGCACCTCGTTGATGAGCTTGGCACTGTCGCGCTGGGTGGAGGATGGCACCGCGATCCTGGTCACCGGCCCGACGGGTTCGGGCAAAATCCTGGCTCGCCTGCGCGCTGGCGCGATACGCCTGCCGACGCGGGCACTCGGCGCTGTACCTGCGGGTGCCGCGCCTGGCCGAGGACCTGCGCGTGCTGCATGGCAACGGAGGCTTCGGGCGTTGGCTCACCGCGGTCGCGCGTACCGACGTATTGCTGTTGGACGACTGGGGCCTGGCTGCCATGGATGGCCCGACTCGCGCTGATCTGATGGAGCTGATCGACGACCGCGCGGGAACGCGCCCGACGATCGTGACGAGCGCAGAGCTCATCAGCGAAGTCTTGGCGGTAGTACTGCAGTAGCAGCGGGCTGGCTTGCATCAGCCTGAAAACATCGCCCAACGTGGCGCCGGCATGGACGGTGATGCACTCGAACAGGTACGCATGCGCTTGGCCGGTGACGTTGACCTCGTTCAGTCGGCCGCCCATGTCATCAGGCTCAGGTCGGTAGGCCCGCATGACCAACTGCGGGCCCGGGCGCAGGATGAGGTGCTGCGTCGTGCGCGCATTTTCGCAGTCGCGAGCGGGCATGGGCAGGCCGGACGCCACCGACCGCTGGCTGGCAAGCCGGGCCAAGGCAAGCTGCACGCGGCCGATGCGCCGCACCCGCACAGCCGGGGTCCACGGGTTGAGGCGCGGCTACGAAACCACGGCCGCCACTGCCCGTTCGACGCAGCCGAAGGCGATGCGCTCCTGTTCCAGCCGCAGCGGCTCGTCGCGCAGCCGGCGCCAGCGCAGGTCATCGTAGAGACGGTGCTCGTCGTCGTTCAGGCGCGGCAGGTCGCGCTGCGTGGGCTGCGGCTCCCCGGTCCATTGCGCCTGGTGGTCGAGCAAGGTGTCGTGGTCCATCAGGAAGGACTGCGCCAGCGGGAAGTGCGCGCGCAACTGGTCGAGGATGGCGAAGCCGTGGGTGTCGATGTCGCCCCAGTAGTGCAGCGCGCGCTGGCGCAGCCAGGCCGCCTGCGCCAGGGCGTCGAAGCCGTAGCCGGCACCGAAAACCACCAGGCTGTCGGCGGCCTGGGGAAAGGCCAGGAAGTTGATTTCGTTCTCGGTGATGAAGACCCGCCGCGCGGCCGGCGCCAGCCTGGCAAACGCCTCTTGCGACATGGTGTAGTCGGCATCGGTGCCGGGCACCCAGGCGGGATGGTCCGGATCCAGGAAGCGCAGGCGCACACGGGCCGGCTTGTCGCGAAAGCCGTAGCGGCGTGCGAACTGGGCCGCCCCGCTGGCAGCGACGTCGATGGTCTCGGCCGGCAGCGCCAGATCCAGCAGTTCGGCCAGCACGCCGCGCTGCGCTTCGATGAACTTGCTGTGGATGCCGGGCAGGTCCACCTGCCGCAGGTAAATGCCGGGGCGCGGATGGGCCTGCAGCCAGGCCACGAAGGCCAGCAGCTTGGGCCAGACCTCGGCCTGGGCCAGCGCGCGCAGCGGCTGGCGCTGCAGCCAGGGCAGCAAGGCCGGCTGCTGCTGGCGCGTGGCCGCGAGCAGGGTCTGGAAAGCCCGCGCATCGCGCGCCTTGCCGATCAGCCGCAGCGCGTCGTCCAGCGTATCCACCCAGACCTCGCCGGGCAGGCTGTTGGGGCCGATGACGCGGTGCCGCACCTCGCGCATCACCAGCCGGCAGCCGCCGCGGCTGCCCTGTTGCAGCTCGGCGGCCCAGGCGCGCACGGCGTCGAAGCGCTCGGACATTTCGCTCGACGAGGGCGCGCGCAGGCTCAGGCGCAAGGGGAACAGATCGATCGGGACGACCCAGTTGGCCAGCAACTCGCCCTTGTCCCAGCGCCGCAGCACCTGGGCGCGCAGGTCGGCGGCCGTGGTCCACGCCGTTGTCATGTCAAGGCAGCGCGCTGCGCGCGTTGCTCTTCCACGCCGCGCTGCGCGCGGTACTCCTCGATCCCCAGGTTGCGCAGCTTTGACGCGCTGCCGTCCTCGTTGTGCACGAAGCCGACGCTGGCCACGAAGGGTTCGATGATGTGGATCTTCTGCAGCGGCGTGACGATCAGCAACTGTAGGTTGAGTTGCTTGAAAAGGCGCAGGCCGTACTCGGCCGATTCGTCCGAGCCGCGGCCGAAGGCTTCGTCGATGACCACGAAGCGGAACGAACGCGAGCGCGCCGCCCCCCATTCCAGCCCGAACTGATAGGCCAGGCTGGCGGCCAGGATGGTGTAGGCCAGCTTCTCTTTCTGCCCGCCCGACTTGCCGCCGGAGTCGGCGTAGTGCTCGTGCTCGCTGCCGTCTTCGCGCCAACGCTCGCTGGCGGCGAACACAAACCACTGCCGCACGTCGGTCACCTTGCCCGCCCAGCGGCGGTCGGCTTCGGCCGAACCCTCGCGGCCACGGAAGCGTTCGATGATGTGCTTGACCTGCAGGAACTTGGCCTCGGAATACTGCGCGTCTTCCGAGCCGGTCAGCGTGCCTTCGGTGCAGGCACGCAGTTCGGTCTGGAAGTCGCGCACGTCGGCGTCGGTCGCGGCTTGCGCTTCCAGGGCGATGAAACGGCCGGGGTTGTAGTCGATCTGGGTCAACGACTCGTTGATGCGCGCCACACGCTCCTTGATGGTCTCGCGCTCGCGGTGCAGTTGCGACTGGAAATGCGCCACTTCGCGGATGGTGTTCTCGTTGAGCAGCTCCTTGAAGCGCGCGACGAAGCGCGGCAGGTCGTCGGCCTGAAGCTGCGCCAGCATCGCGCGGTATTCGGGGCCCGCCGCCACGCTGGCATCGACGTCCTGCGTGTCGAGCTTGAAGGCTTCCTTGTATTCGGTCATGGCGCGCACGATCTTCTCGGTCAAGCGCGCTTGCCGCTTGTCGTCGGCGTCGATGCGTTCCTGCAGCCAGCGGCGCATGTCCTGCTCGCGGCCGTCGCAGGACTCGACGCTCAGCGTGTGTTCGCCCAGGGCCTCGGCGCGCCAGTTTTCGATCAGACCGAAGTGCTGCGCATGCGTGCCGAAGTCAGGCGCGTCCAGCCGCTGCTGTGTTGCCGACCGCAGCGCCAGCGCCTGTTCATGCTTCAGCAGCGTCTGCGCCTGCTCGGCTTCGCGCTTCTTGAGAAGGACAACGGTATCAGCCAGTGTCGCCTCCAGCACCGCGAGCTGCGCGGCCAGAGCCTTGAGCACGTCCGACGCCGCTTCCAGCCGCTGCTTCTCATCCTGCAGCGCGACCAGTTCAATGGCGCTGCTGCGCCAGTCGAGCTCGGCCCAGTCGCGGTATTCCTCCAGCTTGTCCAGCGCCTGCAGCCGCTCGCGCACCTGCTGCTGTTCTTTTTGCAGCACGGCGATGCGCTGGCCGGTTTCACCCAGGTGCGCCTGCAGCACGCGGGCCTTGCCTTCCAGCACGGCAATCTTGGCCTGGTTGCTCCAGCCCAGCACGTAGCGGCTGCGGTCGTCGATGCGGTGGCGGTCGTCCTTCTCGTGGCGTTCGCCCCCGCCCTTGATCTGGCCGGCCCGCGTGATGGCACGCGCTTCCTTGCGGAATTGCTCCTGGCCGCTGCAGCAGGCGAGGTCGAAGCGGTGCGCCAGCTCGCGTTCGAGCCAGGCGTAGAAAGGCGAATCGGGTTTCACAGCCATCTTGCGCGCCATGGAATCGGGGTGCAAGTTGGGCAGGTCGCCACGCGCGTCTCGTCGCGCCGGGCGGACGCGGAAATAGACCACGCGGCCTTTGAGTTGCGTGCGGTCGACCCAGTCGCTGACAGCGGCATAGTGCTCGTCGGGCACCAGCAAAGACAGGCCGAAGCTGCGCAGCAGCCGCTCTGCCGCACCTTCCCAGTCGCGCTCGTCGTCGCGCACCTGGATCAACTCGCCGGCATAGGGCATCGACGTCTCTTCCAGCTTCAAGGCCTCGCATAGCGCAGCGCGCAGGGCCACCTGCTGGGCGTCGATGTTGCTGCGGCGGGCCTTCAGGCTGTCCACCTCTTGTGCCAGCTCGGCATGTTCGTGGCGGCCCTGCGCGAAGGCCACGCCCAGTTCGTTCCGCGCGTTCTGCACCTCGGCCTCGCGCTGTGCGGCAGCCTCGCGCAGCGGTGCACAGATGGCACGCTGAGCCAGGAAGTCTTCGGCCTGGTGCAGGGCCAGCAGGCCCAACGCCTGGCGCAGCGCGTCGTAGCGCGCGGCCTTCTCCGTGCGGCGCTGCTTGTCGGCCTGCTTGCGCGCAATTTCCAGCGCCAGGCGTTCGATGCGGTCGCCGCCGCTGTCGGCGATGGCCCGGCGCAGTTCGCGCTCCTGGGCCTGCTGCTCGCGCTGCAATACGGCGAGCCGCTGGATGTGGCTGTCGTGCCGCGCCAGCTCGTCGGCCAGGTGTTGCAGGCGCTGGTCGAGCAGGGTGGCCTTGTGGCCGGCGAAGCAAGCCTGCAGCGCCTCGCGCGCGGCGCGCTGTCGGTCGATGGCGGCGGCCAGCTCGGCATGGCGCTGCCCGTCGGCCACCAGCGGCTGCAGCAACGCCACCTGGCGTTGTGCCTTCAGCACCGACTCGTGGGCGCGGTTCAGGTCGTCGAAGTGCGCGATCAGCGCCGCCAGCCGCGGCGCCACGTCGAAGGGTTCGAGCATGTGGCTGCGCACGAAGTCGGTCAGGTTGCCCACCGACTTCATCGACACTGTCTGGTGGAACAGCTCGAGCGCCTGCTCGTTGTGGATGCCGAAGTGGCGGCGCAGCAGCGCGCCGTAGGGCGGGAAGCTGTCTTCCACCACCACGCCGCCGACGCGCAGGCGCTTGCGCAGCTTGACGATGTCGGTGCCGAAATCGGCAAAGTCCCCGGCGATGCTCAAGCCCTTCTCGGCCACCGCGTACAAGCGCAGTGGCTGGCCCGCCGGGTCCTTCAGCCAGAACACCTGGGCCAGCGTCACCGTCTGGTCGTAGCCGGCGTTGTGGAACACGGCCAGGATGACGGAATAGCTGTTCGGCCCGCGCAGTGCCACCGGCCGGCCCGAGCCGCCGAGATCGCTGCGCGCCGCCTTGTAGTGGCCCAGCACGTAGCTGCGCAAGCTGCGCTCGCGCGCATCGGCACCGGCCGCCTTGTTGTAGGCCACGCGGTGGGCGGGCACCAGCAGCGTGGTTACG
The DNA here is from genome assembly GCA_031419635.1 of Burkholderiales bacterium. Classification (GTDB taxonomy): domain Bacteria; phylum Pseudomonadota; class Gammaproteobacteria; order Burkholderiales; family Burkholderiaceae_C; genus CADEEN01. The sequence goes on from JANOKY010000051.1 coordinate 5,689, forward strand.
GCGTCCACCAGCGTCGACTTGCCGGAACCGATGTCGCCGGTGAGCAGCGCGTTGCGGCCGTCGGCGCGCAACGTCCAAACACGAGCGTCGAAGGTGCCCCAGTTGAAGACCTCCAGCCGCTGCAGGCGAAAGCCCGACAGGCTTTCGTCGGCGGTGAAGTCCAGCGGCAGTGGCTCACTCTTCATCGGATGTCTCTGCCCTGCCTTGCAACTGCGCCCGGTAAGCGGCCAGCCGCGTTTCGAACTCGCCCAGCCATTGCGCATCGACAAAGGCCTTGAGGATGCGCTGCACCTCGAACAGGCCCTCCTGCCCGCGCAGGCGCCGCGCGAAACCCAGCTCGACGACGCGGTTCAGATGTGTGTCCACCTGGTCGATCAACCGCGCCTCGTTGCTGCCTTCGGGCATGAACACGCGCAGCAGCTCGGCCACCTGCTCACGCGACAGGATCAGCCGCGTGTCGCCACCGGCGGCGTCGAACTCGGCGAGCTTCTTGCGCAGCAGCGCCAGCAACAGGCTCACCGGGAACGACAGCGGCCGGCGCGCCACCAGGCGCGGCAGCTTTGCCGCCGGGTCGTCGTCGGGCACGGTGCGCGAGCGCAGGAAGGCGTAGCCCTCGGCCTCGTCGACCATCAGCTCCAACCCCAGCACCGCCACATGGTCACGCACGCGGCCCTGCAACTGCAGCAACGCGCTCCAGTGGGCGGCGTCGTCGGCGCTGTAGCTCACGCTCTTGAGCAGCGGGATCAGCACGGAAGACAGCTCGGCCGCCGGGCCGGGGGCTTGCACGGGTGCGTCGTCGTTCATCGTCATCTCGAGAAGATCACCCGCGGCAGGCGGGCGCTCTTGCGCTGGCCGCTGCGCGCCACCCACGCGACCTGCTCTTCGACGGTGTCGTCGATCACCGCGTTCACCCCCGTTCGTGGCTCGGCCGCCAGGCTGAGATAGGCCACCAGCTCAGCCAGGCCCTGCTCCAGGGGCCGGCTCGCCAGCAGCTCGGCCAGCGTGATCTGCGTGCGCTGCTGCAGGCTTTGCCGCACATGCTGCGCCAGCGCCGCCTTGTCGACGATGAACTGCGAGTACAGCACCGCCGCATCCAGGTCTTCGTCGCCCGCGGCGATCGCGGCGCTGGCGATCGCCAGCTTCAGCGGCGGGGCGTGCAGCGGGCGCTCCAACGGCAGATCGATGCTCGGCGCCACTGCATCGATCGCCATGAAGTCGCCTGCCGGCTGCTGCGCGCGCAGCGCCAGCGCGCCGGACTCGACGGCGCGCAGGATGTCCATGATGCGGCGGTTCTCCAGGAAGGCCTGGTCGTCGAGGAAGCGCCGCAGTTGCTGCGACAGCAGGGCCACCGTGCGTTGCGTCTGCTCGCCGGCTTCCAGCCAGTCGTAGTGCACACGGCGCAGGCGCGGGTCGGGCGCCAGGCTGGCCACCGGTTCGAGCTGCAGCACGCGGTCGAGCAAGGCGCTCAGCTCGTCCTGCCGGTCGCGCGACATCAGGAAATCCCAGAAGGCGCGAAAGCTGCGTCCCTGGTCGGACTCGTCGATCAGGTCGCGCTCGCCCAGGATGTCTTGCAGCAGCGCCCCCTTGCTGCCGTCCCACAGCGCGATGCGCTCGCGCACCCGCCGGTCCAGGCCGCGAAAGTTGTGCTCGACCTCGCGGAAGTCGGCCAGCAGCTCGCGCGCCAGCGTGGCGAACTGGGTGAAGCGCTCTTTCAGCGCGGTGTCGCCCAGTAGCGGCAAGTCACCGGTGCGCACGCGTGCGATTTCTGCTTCGATGGCATCGCGCCGCCGCTGCAGTTCCTGCACACGCACTTCGGGGTCGGTTTGGCTGCCTTCGCTCATCTGGCGCAGCAGCTCGAACAGCGTGAGCAATCGCGACTCGGTGCCGACGAAGCTGCGCTCACTCAGGCTGCCCAGCCAGGCCAGCGCCTTTTCCGTGGCTGGCGTGAGATCGAAATGCGGCTCGTCGGACCCGGGCGGGTAGAACTTGCGCAGCCAGCCCTTGTCGTTGGCAGCCCAGTCATTCAAGTACTCGAGCGCCGGCTTCGGAAAGCTGGCGAGCCCGCGTTGCTCGCGCACGGCGTAGAGCGTGTCGTCGAGTGCCGAGGCCAACTCGGCCTGGTGGATGACTCGCCGGTTGGGCAACACGAACACCCGGTGCAGGAAGCTCGCCAGCAAGGCGGCCGAATCGGCCAGCAGCAAGCGCCACGCCGGGTGTTGGCGACGCAGCGCTTCGAGGGTGTCGATGTCGAAGGCAATGTCCACAGTCATGGGCGCTCAATCACGCGGGGCCGCACGAACCAGGATCGGGCAGCGGTCGCGGGCCGTGAGGCCCTGGGTCGTGAAACATGGAACGGATCAACTCGATCGGTTTGGGTGGGTGTGGTGACGATTGTCGGCGACCGGCGGCCCGCATTTCGACGCCGCCGACGCACGCATCGCTATGGCGGCGCCACCCACGCCGCATCGAACGATCCGGCGTCCCAGCCCAGCAGTTCCACAAGGCGGCGAATCACCCACTGCGCTTGCGTCGGCGTGACCGTGGAGTCTTCGCCGAGCAAGCCGCGGTGCATGCGTTCCAGCACGTCGGCCTGGGTCGCGCCCAGCTCCCACAGCTTGGTCGAGGCGTGGTCGACGAGCAGCGTCGCCAGGTCTTCGCAGAATTCATAGCGTGCGGCGATCTCGTCGCGCGAGGCGTTGGGCTTGCTGCGGCCCGGCGCCATGAACAGTGCGATGAACGACGGCGGCACGATGATCTGGCTCTCGTCGGACATGGCCCGATTGTCGCCGCCATGGCGGTTGATAGCGCCCCGGCGATTCTGCCCAATCTCCCAGCGTCCATCATGCAGCACCGTCGTTCCATATAGAAAAACCGCAGGCGCAACCCGCGCCACGCATCAACGTCCCCGAAGAAATCGCCATGGCACGCAACAGCACCGTTAAAGCCGACCCCAACGCACCCCGCATCACCGAACTGCTCGCGCGCTTCGTCACCGCTCACCCATCGCGCGGCTGGAGCGACGCGGTCGACGCCGAAGCGCATCGCAGCTTCGCCAACTGGATCGGCTGCGCGATGGGGCCTTCGCAGCACGAAACGGTGCATGCCGCCTTGGCCGCCGTACAGGTGCTGCAACCCGCGCCACAAGCGTCGTTGCTCGGGGGCAGCGACAAAGTCGACATCGCCAGCGCCGAGCTGCTCAACGGCATCGCCTCGCACTCCTTCGATTTCGACGATACCCACCTCAAGGCCAACATCCACCCGGCCGGCCCGGTGGCCCCGGCCGCGCTGGCGCTGTGCGAACACCTGGGCATGGTTGGCCGCGCCGCGTCGGCAACGCGATCTACCCCGACCACCACGACCGCGGCTGGCACATCACCGGCTCGACGGGCATGCTCGGCAGCGCGGCGGCCTGTTCGCGCCTGCTCGGCCTGGACGCGGCGTGCACACAGATGACGCTGGGCATCGCGGCCTCGCAGCCGATCGGCATACGCGAACAGTTCGGCACCATGACCAAGCCCTCCCACCCCGGCGGCGCGGCGCGCGTCGCGCTGATGTCGGCGCTGATGGCGCAGCACGGCTACACCGCGTCCAAGCGTCCGCTCGACGCGCCGCGCGGGCCGCTACAGGTGTTCTCCGACAGGACCGATTGGTCCGAGATCACCGAGGGCCTCGGCCAGACCTGGGAAATCGCGCTCAACACCTACAAGCCGTTCGCCTGCGGCGTCGTCATCCACACCGACGAAGTCGTCTACTGGCCCGAGGTGACCGCCCTGCGCGCACGCGTGCAAGCCGTCGTCGATGACAGCATCGACGAAGCCTCGGTCGGCCTCACCATCCGCACCAGCGACGGCCGCGAATTGAAACTGTTCGTCGAGCACGCCATCGGCAGCGTCGAGAACCCGATGAGCAACGCGCAATTGCGCGCCCAGTTCGCCGGCCAGAGCGAGCCGATCCTCGGCGCCGAAAAAACCGCGCGCGCCTGGACGCTGGCGATGGGCATCGCGCAGTGCAACGATCTGCGCGAGTTCATCGCTGCCGCCACGTTCTGTCCTCTGGAGACAAGGCAATGATTCGACACCTGCCTGGACCAGGTCTCGTTCATGAAATCCACCCTGAACCTGGCCACCCGGGAGCAGCGCATCGCGGCCTGCCGCTGCGCGCGCTGCGCCTTTACTTTCTCGCGCTCTGGCCCGAAGCTGAAAGCGACACATAGCGGCAGTGACAATCAGGCCCCTGCCTCCGAATTACGAGCCCCGCCATGAGCATGAAGAAAGCCGACCTCGAGAAGAACATGGCCAAGAAGATCACCGGCAACATGAAGGCCGCCGGCGTGCCAGACCGCTTTGCCCAGGGCGCCGCCGGTGCGCTCGACAAGCGCGAACGCCGCAACCGCGACGCCGCGGCCGGCCTGGTGCCGTTTGCCTGCAAGCTGCCGAGCGCCTTGCTCAAGCGCTTGCAGGAGCGCGCCAGCACGCACGAGGGCGGCGTCGATGCGCTGGTGGCGCAGTTGCTGAAACTGGGCTTGCCGGCCTGAGAGCATCCCAAGCACCCTGTCGGTGCTCGGCGTTCGCGGAGAAACGATCTTGCGCTACAAGGTGAATGGCAGCGCCGAGATGAGCGACAACGCATTGGTGCGAGCCCGCAGCGGTTACAGCCGCTGTGGTGCGAGCCCGCCTGAGAGCATGGTCCGGGAATCGTCGGCGACAGTGGTGAGCGCAGTGATGTGCATCCCGTTCATGAGATCGAGTCGAATTCGACGGCTCCCATGGCGCTGCCATTCGTTGACTATCTTGGAGCAGACGATGGCAATGCGCAAGCGAGACGATGAGGTGGTGTTTCCCAACGCGGCCGGCATAGACGTTGGAG
>JANOKY010000052.1:0-7035 GCA_031419635.1 Burkholderiales bacterium
CGGCGGGACGAGGCGTAGCAGGACAACCAACAACAAGGAAGAGACGGTACATCTATGGCAACACTTCCACCACCAGCGAGCCCCTTCGATCCCGTGCTCGAAATCGAGCACGGCACCGTCGACGCCAAGGCCTGCGTGAACGCGTTCTATGTCGCGATCAGCGAGAAATCCTATGACGCGGACGACTCCGGGCCGGGTGCGACGCGCGATAAGGTGCTCCTGGCGACTGTCACCGAAGACGCGCTGCGCATGTTCCCGATCAATGTGCGGCGCGGTGTGGCCGACTACCTGAAGCCCCGTCACGACAACCTCAGGACTATCACGATTAAGAGGGCAAAGGTGCGGCGGCGGCGCACCTCGCCGGAGAGGGGTGTGGTCATGGCGGCAGGCGCGGCGGGCGGCGCCGGCAAAAGGCAAAGGGCCGACTATCGCGGCGCCCACTGCGCGACGCGGGCGGCCTGCGCGATGCGGCGGCACAATTCCGCGCACCGCCACCACCACCACACCATGAGCCTGGCCGCCCGATTCTTCCACTGGCACCGCTGGGTCGGCTACTTGGTTGCCCTGCAAGTGCTGGCCTGGGTGCTCGGCGGCCTGCTGTTCTCTTGGCTGCCGTTCCAACCCTGGGTCAAGGGTGGCGATGTGCTGGCCAAGCCGCAGCAGCCGCTGCCGGCCGACTGGCCGCGCGCGCTGGCCGGGCTTTCATCCGAGCGCGGCCCTTTGCTGTCGTTGCAGAGCGTGGCCACGGCCTCGGGGCCGGCGCTGAAACTGCGCTATGCGCAGGGCGAGCAGTGGCTGAGTGCGGCAGGCGGCGAGTTGCCGGTGCCCGACGCCCAGGCCATTGGCCGCTACGCCCGCACGCTCTACCGCGGCGAAGCAGCGCTGCACGCGGTACAGCGCCTGCACGAAGCGCCGCGGCGCCTGGGCATCGTGCGCGAGCTGGGCGAGCGCGCGGACGCGTGGCAGGTGAACTTCGCCGACCGCCTGGGCACGCGGCTCTACTTCGATGGTCGCAGCGGCGAGTTTCTGGCCGTGCGCAACGAAGCCTGGGTGATCTACGATTTCTTCTGGCGCCTGCATGTGATGGACTACGAAGGCGGTGAGGACTTCAACAACGCCTTGCTGCGCGGCGCCTCGATCGCGGCCTTGGGTCTCGTGCTGACCGGTCTGACGCTGATGGTGCTGGCGCTGCGGCGCAGTTGGCGCCGCCGACGCCAGGCCGCCCGCTGAGCGGCAGCGTCGAGGGCCCGCGCTCGCTGACCAATCCGAGCCTGTTCAGCGGCATCGGCAACGCCTACGCCGAAGAAATCCTGCACCGCGCACGGATGTCGCCATTGCTGCTGACGCACAAGCTCGACGACGCCCTGATCGACACCCTGCCCGGTCTGCGCCGCGCCGTTGCAGCGCATCGTCAACGCAAACACGGAAACGAACTGCTGTGCGCGCTGTCGCAGTTGCTCAAGGCCAGTTGGCCCCGGCACATCGACGATCTTTGAGGACAGGCGTCAGGCGAGCGTTGGCCACAGCACCGCGCAGACATGGCAGGAGCTGCCGGCGAGCGCGAACAGGTGCCAGATCAGGTGGCCGAAGCGCAGCGAAGCGTCGAAGACGAAGAAGCCCGCGCCGACCAGGTAGGCCGCGCTGCCGCCGAGCAACCAGGCCAGCGCGGCGCCGTCGATGTGCCGCAGGTCGGGCCACAGCAGCAGCAGCGCGACCCAGCCGAACAGAATGTACAGCCCGGTGGACCAGCGCGTGCTGGTCAGGCGCCGCCGCAGCTTCAGCCAGGCGCCCGCCAGGGCCAGGGCCCAGATCAGCGCGCAGGTGGCGGCACCGGCGCTGCCGCCGATCAGGCCGAGCGCGAATGGCGTGGCGCTGCCGGCAATGAAGAGGTAGATGGCGGCATGGTCGGCGGCACGGGCCCAGAGCTTGGCGCGCCCCGGCGGCAGCGCGTGGTACAGCGACGAGACGGCGTACTGCAGTGCCATCGTGGCCACAAAGATCGCCATCGCCAGCACGCCGATGCGCCCGCCCTGCCGCGCCGCCGCGTCGGCCAGCCAGGGCCAGGCAGCGCAAGCCAGCGGCACGCCCAGGCCGTGGCTGGCGGCATTGGCCCATTCCTCGCTGCGGGTTTGTGTGCGCATGAGGACAGTGAACGCCTCACGCGCCCTGGGCGCATCCCCTCAATGCAGGCAGGCTGACCGATTCGCGGGGGTGCGAAATTCACGCTGCCGCACAGCCGCGGCCGCGGTGTTACTCCTCCAGCAGCGAACGCAGCATCCACGCCGTCTGTTCATGCACGGTGAGGCGCTGCGTCAGCAGGTCGGCGGTTGGCTCGTCGCCGGCTTTGTCGGCCAGCGGCAACAGGCTGCGCGCGGTGCGCGCCACTGCCTCGTGGCCGTCGACCAGGATGCGCACCATCGCCAGCGCCTTGGGCGGCGTGGCCGGCGCATCGGGCAGCGAGCTGAGCTTGCCGAACTGCGCGTACGAGCCCGGCGCCACATGGCCGAGCGAGCGGATGCGCTCGGCCACCGGGTCGACCGCAGCCCACAGCTCGGTGTACTGGGCCATGAACATCGCATGCAGCGTGTTGAACATCGGCCCGGTCACGTTCCAGTGGAAGTTGTGCGTCGTCAGGTACAGCGTGTAGGTGTCGGCCAACAACCTCGACAGGCCGGCGGCGATGGCTGCGCGGTCCTTGTCGCTGATGCCGATGTTGGGGGTCAGGCGGGCGGATTTGTTGGTCATGCGGGTCATGCTCCTGTGCAGGGGTGACTGGATTGCGGTGCTCATCGCAGCTTGCGTGCCGCGAGCGCGGCGCGCACACCGGCACCATACGCCGCGTCGGCCTTGTCGAAGTGGCCGAGCTGGCGCTGCAGGATGTCGTCAGGCACCTGGCTCAACGGGCCGGCCAGGTTGGCGAACAGCTTGAGCTGCTCGTCGGCAGGCAGGATGCGGAACAGGTTGCCGGCCTGGGTGTAGTCGTCTTCGCTTCCGCGGCCGTCGTAGCGGCCGGCCATCCCGTTCATGGCCCAGCCGGCGTCGCCATGGCCGAAGCCGCTGGGCTGGGTGCCCGCGGCGTTGACGTTGGCGTAGTTCGGTGCCGCACCGCCGTTCTTGTCCTTGCCAACCCCGGCCATCTGGCCATCGCGCTGCTGGTTGTGGAACGGGCAACGCGGCGCGTTCACCGGCAGGTGCTGGTGGTTGGTGCCGACGCGGTAGAGCTGTGCGTCGTGGTAGCCGAACAGCCGGCCCTGCAGCATCTTGTCGGGGCTGTAGCCCAGGCCCGGCACGATGTTGGCTGGCGAGAACGCCACCTGCTCGACCTCGGCGTGGTAGTTCTCGGGGTTGCGGTTCAACTCGAGGATGCCCACCGGGATGCGCGGGAAGTCGGCGTGCGGCCAGACCTTGGTCAGGTCGAACGGGTTCCAGCCGGTCTTCTTTTCCCAGGCTGCGAGTTCGGCCTCAGTGGCGACCTGCAGTCGCACCTCCCACTTCGGGAAGTCGCCGCGGGCGATGGCGCCGAACAGATCGCGCTGCGCGTAGTCGGGGTCCAGGCCGGCCAGCCGCACCGCCTCGGCGGCTTCGAGGTTCTTGATGCCCTGCTGGGTGCGCAGGTGCCACTTGACGAACACCCGCTCGCCGACGTCGTTGATCAGGCTGAAGGTGTGGCTGCCGAAGCCGTCCATGTGGCGGTAGCCATCGGGCGTGCCGCGGCTGGAGAACAGCATCGTGACCTGGTGCAGCGACTCCGGCGCCTGGCTCCAGAAGTCGAACATCATCGTCGGCGACTTGAGATTGGTCTGCGGGTCGCGCTTTTGCGTGTGCACGAAGTCGGGGAACTTGATCGGATCCTTGATGAAGAACATCGGCGTGTTGTTGCCGACCAGATCCCAGTTGCCCTCTTCGGTATAGAAACGCATCGCGAAGCCGCGCGGGTCGCGCTCGGTGTCGGCGCTGCCACGCTCGCCGCCCACGGTGGAAAAGCGCACGAAGGTCTCGGTCTGCTTGCCGGCCGCGGAAAACAGCCTGGCCTTGGTGTACTTCGAGATGTCGTGGGTGACGGTGAAGCTGCCATAGGCGCCCGAGCCCTTGGCGTGGACCACGCGCTCGGGAATGCGCTCGCGGTTGAAGTGCTGAAGCTTCTCGATCAGGTGGAAATCCTGTAGCAGGATCGGGCCGCGCGGGCCGGCCGTGATCGAGTTCTGGTTGTCGGCCACCGGAATTCCGGACGCGGTGGAGAGGCGGGGCGCTTCGGACATCGGATTGCTCCTTCGGGGTGGGGCCGCAGCAGCAGGATGTCTGCGCGGCAGGCCCGAAAGTTAACCCGATTCGATAGTGGAAGCCAATTGAAATTGCTTAATGGATTGATTGAGCTGTCTCGATGCCGTCGATCGGCGTCGCCCCCGGCGCGCTCAGGACAAGCGCTTCACGCCATCGAGCGCGCAGGCATAGACGGCATTGCGCAAGGCCGCGATGGCCTCGTAGCGTGTGAAGCTGCGGCGCCAGGCCAGCACCACGCGGCGCGTCGGCACCGGCGCGGCGAAACGGACATAGGCCACGTGCGGCTGCGGCTCCTTGGTCACGCTGAGTTGCGGCACCACCGTCACGCCCATGCCCGAGGCCACCATGTACTTGATGGTTTCCAGCGACGAGCCTTCGAAGCTCTTTCGGATGCCTTCGGCGTCGCTGGAAAAACGCGCGTACTCGGGGCAGACCTCGAGCACATGGTCGCGAAAGCAGTGGCCGGTGCCGAGCAGCAGCATCGTCTCCTGCTTCAGCTCTTCGGAGCTGACGCTCTTGCGCTTGGCCAGCGGGTGCTTCTTCGGCACCGCGATCATGAACGGCTCGTCGTACAGCGCGGCGATGGCCAGGCCGCTGTCGGGGAAAGGCTCGGCCAGGATCGCGCAGTCGAGCTCGCCGGTGCGCAGCATGTCGAGCAGCTTGACGGTGAAGTTCTCCTGCAGCATCAGCGGCATCTGCGGGCACCTCTCGATGGCGTGGCGCACCAGCTCGGGCAGCAGGTAGGGCCCGATGGTGTAGATGATGCCGAGCTTGAGCGGCCCGGCCAGCGGGTCTTTGCCGCGCTGGGCGATCTCCTTGATCGCGGCGGCCTGCTCGACCACGATCTGCGCCTGGCGCACGATGGCCTCGCCCAGGTGCGTGACACTGACCTCATTGGCGCCGCGCTCGAACAGCTTCACGTCGAGCTCTTCCTCGAGTTTCTTGATCGCCACGCTGAGCGTCGGCTGCGAGACATGGCAAGCCTCGGCGGCGTGGCCGAAATGCTTTTCGCGGGCAACGGCGACGATGTAGCGCAGTTCGGTGAGCGTCATGGGCGGGCCTCTGTGCCGAGGATAGCGCAGGGGTCTCGCCGAGCGGCACCGACGGCATCGTGCGTGGCTACTTCGCGCACCGCGCTTGTCGTGCGCTGCTGCGGCACCGAAGCTCGAGGCAGCGGCATGTGCCGTGCCTCGAGAGCGCTTCATGAGTCGAACATTGCTTGCGTCGTCCATCGTGGCCACCGCGGCCCTGGTGCTCAGTGCCTGCGTGGTGGTCCCGGTTGATCCGCGTACCGGCCAGCCCTACCCCTACCCCTACCCTGCGCCGGCCAGCCAGGAGGGTCCGCGCACCACCGTGGTCATGCCGCCCGCGCCCGCCGCACCACCGCAACATACGGTGCTCACGGCGCGGCTGTACCCGCTCAATGTGCAGGCCAACAAGGGCGGCCTGTTGAACGCGGTGGTGGTCGACCAGCACACCGGCCGCGGCAGCTTCACGCTGGCCTACCAGGGCGAGACGCTGCAAGGCGAAGCCACGCGGGTCGATGGCAGCTACGCCGGCTTCGGCCGCATCCACAGCGAGGTGCTGGGCACGGCGCTGCGCAGTGCCGGCGGCCAGCGCGGCATCGCCAACGCCTTCGGAAGCAAGGGTGTCAACGCGCAGTGCGAGTACCTCATCACCGGCCCGGCACTCGGCACCGGGGTGTGCCTGTTCTCCGACGGCGCCAAGTACCAGTTGCACTTCGGCGGTTGAGCCGCGCGCTCAAAGCCCGCTCACAGCCGATAGACCCGCTGTGCCGTGCCGCCGAGCACGGCGGCGCGCTCGGCCGGGTCTAACGCGGCCAGCATGGCCTGCGTCTCGGCCCACCAGGCGCCGTAGCTTGCGGCGCGTTCGAGCACCGGCCAGTCGCTGCCCCAGAGCACGCGCTGCGCGCCGAAGCACGCAAGCACCTGGCGGGCCCAGCGCCGCGCGGCGGCAGGCGGCGGCGCTGGGCCGGCTTCGGTCAACAGCCCGGACAGCTTGCACACCGCCCCGGTGCTGTCGGCCAGCCGGGCCAGGTCATCGGCCCAGGGCTGCCAGGCCGTGGCGGCGATGTCGGGTTTGCCGGCATGGTCGATGACCACGCGCAAATCCGGGTGGCGCCGGCACAGTTGCAACACCACCGCGAGCTGGGCCGGGCGCACCAGGGCGTCGAACGCCAGGCCGTGATCGACCATCGCGCGCAATGCCGGGTCGACGGCCGGTCGCAGGATCCATTCAGGGTCGGGCAGGTCCTGCAGCATCGGCCGCAGGGCCTTGATCTTGGGCCGCGCGGCCAGGCGGGCAATGCGGCGCGGTGCATCGGCCGCGAGCAGGTCAATCCAGCCGACAACGCCGAGCACGGCCGCTTTGCCTGCGGCCTGATCGAGCAGGAAGTCGGTTTCGGCCTCGGTGGGCGCGGCCTGCACCAGCACGCCGCCGCTCACGCCGCAGCGCGCCGCCTGCGTGCGCCAATCGGCGATGGCCACGTCGCGGTAGATCGGCCCCAGCGTGGGCGTGAGCCAGCCGTAGTCGCCACGGGCAAGCTGCCAGCAGTGGAAGTGCGCGTCGATGATCACGGCGTCGGCGCGGCGGCGGGCAGCAGGTCCGCCGCGCGCAAGTCGTGCCAGAACTCGGCCGGGATCGGGTGGCGCGCCATCGCTTGCGCGTCGCGCCACTCGGCGGCCGAGCGCGCGCCCAGCATCACGATCTCGACCGCCGGATGGGCCATCGCGA
>JANOKY010000053.1:0-2124 GCA_031419635.1 Burkholderiales bacterium
GCTGGCCGGCCTGGCCCGCGGCTCGCTGGCGCTGACCACGCTGCTGCTGATCGCCTGCTTCGCCGCGCTGGGCGCCGGCAACGGCGCGTTGTTCCAGTTGGTGCCGCTGCGCTGGCCGACCACCACCGCGGTGGCCGGCTCGATGATCGGCGAGATCGGCGCCCTCGGCGGCGGCCTCGTGCCGGTCGCGATGGGCCTGTCCAGGCAGTACCTGGGCACCTACGCCTGGGGCTTCGTGCTGATCGCGGTGGCGGCACTGCTGATGCTGGGGGTGATGCGCGTGATGCAGATCCGCTGGACCCGCACCTGGGCCGAGCGTGGCGGCCGCGCCCGCAGCGATGCGCCGCTCAGCGCGGCAGGAACAGCAGCCAGACGATCAACAGCGCATTGAGCAGCGCCGCGATCGCAAAGCCCACCTTCCACAGTGCGGCCGGGTCGCGCAATGCGAGCGGCGTGGCGGCGGGTGCGGCGAGCACGCGCGCGGCGCCGCGTTCGAGCGCCAACACCAGCTCCTCGGCGGTCTCGAAGCGCAGCTTCGGGTCCCGCGCCACCGCCTTGCGCACCAGGTTGTCGAGCCAGACCGGCACGTCGGGCGCCAGCCGCGACAGCGACGCCGGGTCGTGCCGATAGCGGCCACGCTGGTAGGGCTCGATCTCGCCATACGGCAGGCGCCCGCCGAGCCAGCGGTACAGCGTGGCACCCAGGGCATACAGGTCACTGGCGGCATCGGCTGGCTGCGGCTCGTCGGCCCATTGCTCGGGGTTCATGTAGCTGGGCGTGCCGGCGTGCAGCACGCGCGCGGCCCCGGGTTCGTGGCCGGACACCGCCGCCCCGAGGTCGAGGATGCGCCAGCGTCCATCGTCAGCGCAGTGCAGGTTGTCGGGTTTGATGTCGCGGTGGACCACGCCGGCGCGGTGCAAGCGGCCGAGCGCCTTGCCGATCGTGATCGCGGCGGCGACGATCTCGCCGACCTCGCCGCGTTGGCCTGCCGCCAGCCGCTGCTCGAGCGTGCGGCCGGCGTGCCAGTCGAACACCAGGTAGAAGGCGCTGGCTTCGTGTCCTTCGCGCGGCTGTCGAGTGCGCACGAAGCCGGCCGGCTCGCCGGGCGCAAGGCGCTCGGTCAGCCGCGCGCCGAGCCAGCCCTCGTGCGCCAGCATCGCGCGCTCCTGGGCATCACCGGCGCGGCTTTCGTGCAGTGTCTTGATCGCCACCAGTTCACGGCTGGCACCGTCGCGGGCCTGGTACAGGCGGTGCACACCGTTGTCGGCGAGTTGCGCGGTGACGCTGTAGCCGTCGAGCAGGGTACCCACCGCCAGCCGCGGAGGCACCGGCAGGCGCCGCCCGGCGATGCAATGGTCGGCGTATTGCGCCGGGTCCAGGCCGCGCACGCACAGCACCAGCGCGGTGGCGTCGTCGGCAGCGCCTGTTGCCTGCGCTGCCCGCGCGGCTTGCACCAGTGCCGCGCAAATCGCCTGCGCGTCGCCTGCGCCGCCCGATATGGAGGCCAGTGCGGCCAGGCGCCGCCGCGACAACGCGCCGTGCACGCCGTCGCTGGTCAGCAGCAGGCAGTCACCGCGCTGCAACTCGCCTTGCACGAACTCGAGGTGGATCGCATCGTCCAGGCCGACGGCGCGGGTCAGGCGCGAGCGCAGGTCGGGGTGGTCAAGCACATGGTCCTGGGTCAGTTGCCGGCACTCGCCATCACGCAGCAGCCAGGCCCGCGTGTCGCCGGCATGGGCTACGGTGTAGGTGTGGCCGCGCAGCACCAGGGCGGTCAGCGCGCACAGGGCGGTGCCGCTGTCGCGGGCCCAGGCGCGGCGCCGGTTGTGGCCGGCCAGCCAGGCGTTCTGGGCCCCGAACAGGCGATCGAGCACGACGGTGGTGTCCCAGGACTGCGGGGCGCCGAAATAGTCCTGCACCAGCGTCATCCCGCTGGTCTGCGCGGCCAGTTGCCCGGCGCCGCCGCCCGACACGCCGTCGGCCAGCGCGGCGATCCAACCCATCGCCTCGTCGCCCGGCGCCGGGCGCACGACGGCGGCGAAATCCTCGTTGGCGGCGCCGTCGCCGCGCTGGCTGGCGTGGCCGATGTCGATATCGAAACTCATGCGGCGTTCATTGGTTGGC
>JANOKY010000054.1:0-1630 GCA_031419635.1 Burkholderiales bacterium
TCGGCTCAATCGTCGGTCACGCTGTCGGGCATCGTAGATGCCGGCGTGAGGCATCGGGGCACCAATACCGGGTATGACTGGGACATGGCCGGTTCCGGTTCCGCGTTCAACAGCTTCACGCTGTCGGGTCGGGAAGATCTCGGTGGCGGTATGTTTGCGTTCTTCGCCTTGAACCATCGGTTTGCCATCAACACCGGCACGATCAACAGCGCCGACTTTGGCACGGGTACCGGACGTGCTTCATCGCCGACCTTCTGGCGCAATGCCGCGGTGGGTTTGGGTGGCGGTTTCGGTGACATTCGCCTCGGCCGAATCCTCATGCCCTTGCAGGACATGAACGGTGGCTTCGATCCCTGGTACGGCGGTTATACCGTTGCCGGGACGCATACCGGCGGTATCACTGCGACGATTCGCGCCAACAATGCGATCTACTACCGTTCACCCAACATGGGTGGGCTGAGCGTGCATGCGGCGATTGCCGCGGGCGAGGGCCAGTTGGCGGCCGAGACGGCCAACACCTTCCGCAGCTCTGCGCCGGCGCCTGGCAACCCGGGCGGCTTCGGCGAGCGTCCGGCGGGCTTCTCGCTGCGCTACGCGGCTGGCCCGCTGAATGTCGGCATCGCCTATGACCGCAACTATGCGAAGTTCAAGACCACCGGTCTGTACGGCAGCTATGACTTTGGCGTCGCCAAACTTTATGCTCAGTTCGAAGATGGCGACGGCACCATTGGCGGCGTTCTGGCGACGAAGGAAAAGGTCAAGGCCTTCTCGATCGCCGCTGACATCCCGTTCGGAGCCTTCGTGGGCAAGGTGGGCTACCTGCGCTACAACTCCGACCGCGTGAACCAAGATGCGACCAAGTTCGGTTTCGGTGCCGAGTACAACTTCTCCAAGCGCACGTTGGTTTACTCGGACATCGGCAAAGCATCTGGCAACCGCCTGTCCGTCGGCGAGAAAAAGACAGCATTCGACATCGGCCTGCGCCACAAATTCTGATCGCGTTCCGCGATAGATCTGAAAGGGCTGCCGCGAGGCGGCCCTTTTTCGTTGCTGGGTCACATCGACTCAGGGAAAACAGGCGTTGGCACCCTGCAACAGCGCAGCGCTTTGGTCGCGCCCATCGGTGAAGATGGGAGGGCCTGCGAATCGGAGCATTGACACCATGTACAAAGCCCTCACCCTGACCCTGCTGGCCGCTGCGAGCGGCGCCTGCGTGGCCCAGACCGCCACGCCCAATTCAGTCACGCTGTATGGCATCGTCGACGTCGGCGTGCAACGCGTGAGCGGCTACAAGAACGGCACCGACACGGCGCTGGTCAGCGGCATCATGGAAGGCTCGCGCTTCGGCTTGCGCGGCAACGAAGATCTCGGCGGCGGCTGGCGCGCGATCTTCACAATGGAGAACCGGACCGAGGCCAACAACGGCAGCCTCAGCAGCCGGCCGCCGTCGGGCACGCAGGTGCCCGACCGTTTGAACCAGGCCGCGCTTCTCGGCTTGCCGGCCGCGTTGCAGCCGGCGGTGGCGGGCGTCGCCGCTGGGGTCGGTTCGACACTCGGCGTCAACCTCGCCGGCAACTTCTGGGATCGCCAGATCTATGTCGGCCTGGTCACACCGTTTGGCGCTGTCTTG
>JANOKY010000055.1:0-6040 GCA_031419635.1 Burkholderiales bacterium
GCGCTCGCCGACCAGCAGACACGGCGCGCCGAGCAGGCGCAACTCGAGCCCGGCCGCGGGGTCGGTGCGTGAAGACTGGACGTTGACGGTACGGGGCATGCTGCGCAGTGTCGTGCCGCCTGCCGCAGCAGGCAACGTCAATCGGGAGCGACCAATGGCCCCGGTGCCGTGGGTATAGGCGAGCAGCCGTTACTGCGGGGTTACTGCGCGGTTGGCCGAGCCCTCACCCCGCCCTCCCAACGGGAGGGCGCAAGTGGAGTTCAGCCGACCCGGCAGACCTTGAGCATGTTGGTGCCGCCCGGGTGGCCCATCGGCTCGCCGCAGGTGATGGCGTAGGTGTCGCCGGGCTTGAGCACACCGCGGTCGACGAGCAGTTTCTCGGCCGCGGCCAGGGCCTTGTCGCGGTCGCCGAAGTTGGGCATCAGCAGTGGCCGCACATTGCGGTACAGGGCCATGCGGCGCTGGCTGACCGGCTGCGAGGTGAGGCCGAAGATGGGGGTGTGGATGTTGTAGCGGCTCATCCACAGCGCGGTCGAGCCGCTCTCGGTCAGGGCCAGGATGGCCTTGCAGCCGAGGTGGTAGGCGGTGAACAGCGCGCCCATCGCGATGGTCTGGTCGATGCGGCCGAAATGCTTGTTGCTGAAGTCGGCGTCGAGCTTGACCTCCTCGGTGCGCTCGGCTTCGACGCAGATCGCGGCCATCGCCTCGACGGTTTCGACCGGGTATTTGCCGGCCGCGGTTTCGGCGCTGAGCATCACCGCATCGGTGCCGTCGAGCACGGCGTTGGCGACGTCGCTGACCTCGGCCCGGGTGGGCACCGGGTTGACCATCATCGACTCCATCATCTGCGTCGCGGTGATGCTGATCTTATCGAGCGAGCGGGCCAGCTTGATCATGCGTTTTTGCAGCGCCGGCACCGCGGCGTTGCCGACTTCGATGGCCAGGTCGCCGCGCGCGACCATGATGCCGTCGCTGGCCTTGACGATGCTCTCGAGCACCGGAATGGCTTCGCTGCGTTCGATCTTGGCGATCAGGCCCGGCTTGTGGCGCCAGGGTTCGCCGGCCACGTTGGCCAACTGGCGCGCCATTTCCATATCCGTCGCGCTCTTGGGAAAACTCACCGCCAGGTACTCGCACTGGAAGGACATCGCGGTCTTGATGTCTTCCATGTCCTTGCCGGTCAGGGCCGGCGCCGTCAGGCCGCCGCCCTGCTTGTTGATGCCCTTGTTGTTGGACAGCACGCCGCCGATCTTGACCGTGGTGTGGACCCGGTCGCCGCGCACGTCGTCGACCACCAGCACCAAGAGGCCGTCGTTGAGCAAGAGCGTGTCGCCGGGCTTCACGTCGCGCGGCAGCGCCTTGTAGTCGAGGCCGACGGCATCGTTGTCGCCGACTTCGCTGCGCCCGCCGTCGAGGATGAATTTCTGCCCGACCGTGAGCTCGGTCTTGCCGCCCTCGAACTTGCCGACGCGGATTTTCGGGCCCTGCAGGTCGGCCATGATGGCCACCGAGCGGCCGACCTTGTCGGCCGCCGCGCGCACCATCGCCGCGCGGTCGATGTGGTCCTGCGCGGTGCCGTGCGAGAAGTTCAGGCGCACCACGTCGACGCCGGCCGTGATCAGGCGCTCGAGCATTTCAGGCGTCGACGACGCCGGGCCGAGGGTGGCGACGATCTTGGTTTGGCGGGGCATGGGCAACCTTGCGGGGGCGGGCGAGGCGCGATTATCGGCGAGCCACCGGCCCCAGTACGGCGCGGTTACGGCCGGCCGGCGCGGGCGCGATTGTCAGTTTGGCTTCAGCTTGGCGTCAGCGGGTGTTTGATTCATGTCAGACCC
This sequence comes from Burkholderiales bacterium, assembly GCA_031419635.1. Lineage (GTDB taxonomy): Bacteria > Pseudomonadota > Gammaproteobacteria > Burkholderiales > Burkholderiaceae_C > CADEEN01. Next base: position 1,836 of record JANOKY010000055.1, read on the forward strand.
GGGTCAGGGCGGTGACCGATGATCCAGGCGCTGCGAAAGGCGCACATTACGTGCATCACCCGCAATCTGGAGACAAACATGGAAGCAGATCTGGCAACAAGAATCGCCAGCCACCCGAAGTACCAGGAGTTGAAAGCCAAACGCACCGCCTTCGGCTGGTGGCTCACGCTGGCGATGATGGTCGTCTACTACGGCTTCATCCTGCTGGTGGCTTTCAATAAGCCCTTCCTGTCGCAGCGCCTGGGTGAGGGCGTGATGACGGTGGGTATCCCGCTGGGCTTCGGCGTCATCGTCTTCACGGTGATCATCACGGCCTACTACGTGCGTCGCGCCAACAGCGAGTTCGACGACCTGACCGACGCGATCCGCAAGGCAGTCCTGAAATGAGCCGCGCCCCCATGTTTCAAATGAGCACACCGATCCGTCAATTGCTGACCCTGGCCACGCTGGCCGGTGTGTCCTTCGTCGCCTGGGCTGCCGGGGCCGACCTCGGCCAGGCCGTCAAGCAAGCGACCAACTGGACGGCCATCGGCATGTTCGGCGTGTTCGTGATCTTCACGCTGTTCATCACCAAGTGGGCGGCCTCCAAGACCAAGAGCGCGGCCGACTTCTACACCGCGGGCGGCGGCATCACCGGTTTCCAGAACGGCCTGGCCATCGCCGGCGACTACATGTCGGCGGCCTCGTTCCTGGGCATCTCGGCGGCGGTGATGGCCAGCGGCTTCGACGGCCTGATCTACTCGATCGGCTTTTTGGTCGGCTGGCCGGTGATCACCTTCCTGATGGCCGAGCGCCTGCGCAACCTGGGCAAGTTCACCTTTGCCGACGTGGCCGCATTCCGCTTCGAGCAGACCCCGGTGCGCGTCTTCGCGGCCTCGGGCACCCTGGTCGTGGTGGCCTTCTATCTGATCGCGCAGATGGTCGGCGCGGGCCAGCTCATCAAGCTGCTGTTCGGCCTCGAGTACTGGATCGCGGTGGTCATCGTCGGCGCGCTGATGATGGTCTATGTGCTGTTCGGCGGCATGACGGCCACCACCTGGGTGCAGATCATCAAGGCCTGCATGTTGCTGGCCGGCGCGTCGTTCATGGCCTTCATGGTGCTGCTGCACTTCGGCTTCAGCCCCGAAGCCATGTTTGCCGGCGCGGTGAAGATCAAGACCGACCTGGCGCTGAAGGACGGCAAGATTGCCGAGGCCGCCGCCACGGTCGGCCAGTCGATCATGGGGCCGGGCAACTTCGTCAAGGACCCGATCTCGGCCATCAGCTTCGGCATGGCGCTGATGTTCGGCACGGCCGGACTGCCGCACATCCTGATGCGCTTCTTCACCGTGCCCAGCGCCAAGGCGGCGCGCACCTCGGTGATGTGGGCGACGGGCTGGATCGGCTACTTCTACCTGCTGACCTTCATCATCGGCTTCGGCGCGATCACCTTCGTGCTCACCAACCCGCAGTTCCTCGACGCCAAGGGTGGCCTGCTGGGTGGCGGCAACATGGCGGCGATCCACCTGGCCAACGCGGTCGGCGGCAACGTCTTCCTCGGCTTCATCTCGGCGGTGGCCTTCGCCACCATCCTGGCGGTAGTGGCCGGCCTGACGCTGTCGGGCGCCTCGGCGGTGTCACACGACATCTACGCCACCGTGATCAAGAAGGGCCAGGCCGACAGCAAGTCCGAGCTCGGCGTCTCGCGGGTGACCACGGTGGTGCTCGGCATCATCGCGGTGGCCCTGGGCTTCGCCTTCGAGAAGCAGAATATCGCCTTCATGGTCTCGTTGGCCTTCGCGATTGCGGCCTCGGCCAATTTCCCGGTGCTGTTCATGAGCGTGCTGTGGAAGGACTGCACCACCAAGGGCGCCGTGATCGGCGGCTTCCTCGGCCTGATCTCGTCGGTGGCGTTGACGGTCGTTTCGCCGTCGGTGTGGGAAGTCACCCTGGGCAACCCGAAGGGCTCGGCGCTGTTCCCGTACACCTCGCCGGCGCTGTTCTCGATGACCATCGCCTTCGTCGGCATATGGCTGTTCTCGATCCTGGACAAGAGCGCACGGGCCAAGGTCGACCGGGCCGGCTTCCTGGCCCAGCAGGTGCGGTCGGAAACCGGCATCGGCGCCTCGGGCGCGAGCGGGCACTGAGCGGGTAGACACACAGCAACCCCAAACAGCGGGACTGCGGGCACACTGCCCGCAGTCCCGTTTTCCTTGGTGGCCCCGGCAATGGCGGATTCCAGCGGCTCCGACAGCCAACGCGAGATGCTCTCGCTGCTGACCGCGCGCGTGCGCGACGCGTATGTGCGCACGCCCTTCTACGTCGACGGCGCGCTGGACCTGGTGTCGGTCTGCCGCGCACTGTCGGCGCAGGGCCTGACCAGCGCCCTGGTCCGCGATGTTCATGACGGAACCCCGCGCCTGGGCATCTTCACCACCACCGACCTGCGCGACGCGCTGCTGCGCCCCGAGCCACCGGCCGCGCTGGGGGTGCGCGTGGTGGCGCACTTCGACCTGATCGAAGTCGATGCCGACGCCGACCTGTTCGAGGCGCTGTGGTTGATGCTGCGCCACCGCGTGCACCGCCTGCTGGTGCGTGATCGCCGGGCTGAGGCTGGGGTGCTCGGCCTGCTCGGCCAGCTCGACCTGGTCAGCTTCGTCGCCCAGCATTCGCACATCGTCGCGTTGCAGATCGACACGGCCGGCTCGGTTGCCGAGCTGAAGGCCGCGGCCCAGCGCATCGACGCGATGGTGGCCTTGCTGCACGACGGCGGCATCAAGACCCAGCGCATCGCGCGCCTGGTGGGTGAGTTGAACCACCGCCTGTTCGCGCGCCTGTGGGGCCTGGTCGCGCCGGCAGAGCTGGTCGCGAATAGCTGTCTGCTGGTGATGGGCAGCGAAGGCCGCGGCGAGCAGATCGTCAAGACCGACCAGGACAACGCCCTGTTGCTGCGCGACGGCTTCGAGCAGCACCCACAACTCACTGAGAGTGCCGCGCGCTTCAATGCCGCACTGGCCGAATGCGGCTGGCCACCCTGCCCCGGCGACATCATGCTCACCAACCCGCAATGGCGCCTGAGCGAAACCCGGATGCGCGACGCGCTGCGCGAGTGGATCTACGGCAGCGATGCGCAGGCCCCGATGCACCTGGCGATCTTTTTCGACGCCGTGGCTGTCGCCGGTGACCCTGGCCTGCTCGACGCTGCGCGCGAGCACCTCTACAACATCCTGGCCGACGGCGACGCCTTCCTGGCCCGCTTCGCCGCCGCGGCCGACCAGTTCGACGAACCGGGCCATTGGTGGACGCGACTGACCGCGCGCGGCGATGAGCAGCCGCTGGACCTGAAAAAACTCGGCAGCTTTCCGATCGTGCATGGCGTGCGCGCGCTGGCCCTGAAGCACCGGGTGCAGGCGATCGGCACCGCCGAGCGCATCCAGCGCCTGGTCGAGGGCCCGCATCTCGACGCCGAGGTCGGCCGCGACCTCGAAGAAGCCCTGCACTACCTGATGGGCCTGAAGCTGCGCCAGCAACTGCGCCAGCGCACAGACGGCCACACGCCCGACAACCTGGTGCGGCCGTCGGCGCTGAGCACGATGGACAGGGACCAGTTGAAAGACGCGCTGGCCATCGTCAAGCGCTTTCGCTCGCTGCTGCGCGAGCGCTTCCAGCTCGATGCCCTGTAGGCAAGGCCAAGCCATGTCCGACACGCTGCGCAACCAACGCCTGCTGGCCCTCTTCGCCGCCGCCTGGCTGCTGCTGAACTTCCCGCTGCTGACGCTGTGGGACCGCGGCGTCACGGTCGCCGGCATTCCGCTGCTGCCGGCGGCGGTGTTCATCGGCTGGGCCGTGTTGATCGGCGTGGCGGCGTGGATCGTCGAGGCGCCCGGGCCGGACGACTCAAGCCAGTCATGATCTCCGCGCCCCTGGTCCTCGCCGCGTCGTTCGCCTACCTGCTGCTGCTGTTCGTCGTCGCGCATTTCGCCGACGGCCGCGCGCGCGCCGGCCGCTCGGTGATCGGCAATGCCTGGATCTACACGCTGTCGATGGGTGTCTATTGCACCGCCTGGACTTACTTCGGCAGCGTCGGCCGTGCGGCTTCGTCGGGGTTGTGGTTCCTGCCGATCTACCTTGGGCCGACGCTGGCGATGCTGCTGGCCTGGCCGGTGTTGCGCAAGATGATCCGGATTGCGCGCCAGTACCGCATCACGTCGATTGCCGATTTCATC
>JANOKY010000056.1:0-4630 GCA_031419635.1 Burkholderiales bacterium
GCCTCACGCGTGCTGGCGCTGGCAATCTCGGGCGTGGGCCTGCTGATCACCGGCACCGCGGTGGCCAGCCGCACGCTGCCCGCGGTCGACGCCGGGATCGAAGGCAAGGAGCTCTGGTTCGGCGCGGCCGTGGTGGCGGTCGTGCTGGCTAGCTTCGCTATCGGCCAACAACTCGCGCGTGCCAAGCCGGCATCGACGCACTCGCCGGGCCTGGGCTCGACCCGCTGAGCCGAGCGCGGGTCAGGCGCCTTCGAAGCGCAAGCACTGCTGCCGCACCACCTCGGGCAAATACTGCTCTCGTGCCTGGGCCGCGCGCAGCCAGGACGCGTCGCTGCCGACATCGGCGGTGATCGCTTCGCGCAACAACGCCAGGCCGCGTTCGGCGCGCAGCTCGATCGCGTGCAACTCGATGTCGTCGAGCGTTTGCGCGATCACTTCGCGCAGCGGCCGGTGCTCCGTGGTGCGCGGATCGACCACCTCGCCGGCCAGGCCGAAGCGGCAGGCCTGGAAGCGGTTGTAGGTGTAGGCCAGGTAGTCGTCTTCGACCGGCTCAAAGGGGCGCTCGAGCACCAGCCAGCGGGCGACGCATTGCAGGTAGGCGGCGATCGCGGCGGCGCGCTCGACTGTGAGCGGGGTGTCCATCACCCGCACTTCGATCGTGCCGAACTCGGGCTTGGGCCGGATGTCCCAGTAGAAGTCTTTCATCGACTCGACCACGCCGGTGCGGCGCATCTTGTCGAAGTAGACGCTGAACTCTTTCCAGGTCAGCGCAAAGGGTGCGCGGCCCGACAGCGGGAAGGCGTAGACCGAATTCAGGCGCGCTGATTGGAAGCCGGTGTCCGTGCCTTGAATGAACGGCGACGAGGCCGACAGCGCGATCACATGCGGCACGTAGCGGCTCATCGCGTGCAGTAGCCACAGCGCCTGGTCGGGCCCGGTGCAGCCGATGTGCACATGCTGGCCAAAGACGGTGAACTGCTTGGACAGGTAGCCGTACAGCTCGGAGACCTGGCGAAAGCGCGGCGTGTCGAAGATGCGCCGGCGGCTCCAGTCCTGGAACGCATGGGTGCCGCCGCCGCACAGGCGCAGGTTGAGCTTGGCAGCGTCGTGCACCAGCGCGTCGCGCACTTCCAGCAATTGCGTGATGACGTCGTGGTGGCGCTCGCAGATGCCGGTGGAGAGCTCGATCATCGAGCTGGTGATCTCGGGCTTGACATCGGCGGCGAGCTTGCGCCGCGATGTCAGGCGCAGCAGATCGACGGCGCCGGGCGCCAGGTCGTAGTCATGGCGGTTGACGATCTGCAGCTCGAGCTCGACGCCGAGCGTGAAGGCCTTGGAGGCGGCGAACTCTTGCAGGCTCATGTGTCCTTGCCCCGGCGTTGGACATCGATCTCGCCGGCCGCGCGCAAGCTGGCCATCACCACCAGTGGCGCGGCCAACTCGAGCAGGGCCAGTGCGGCCAGCAGCACGGGCATCAACTGCGCCCCGGCGGCGGGGTGGCGCGCTGCATAGTCCAGGCCGAGCACCCAGGCCGTGCCCGACATTGGCAGCAGTGCGGCGCCCAGGCACAGCGACTGGCCGATGCCCAAGCCGCTCGGCCGCGCCAGCACCAGCACCGCGAGCGACTTGGCCACGGCGCGGGCCAGCACCAGCGCCGCGGCGATGCCGATCGAGGCGACGAGCGAATCGAGCCGCCAGGCCGAGCCGACGGCCACGAACATCACCAGCACCAGCACGCCTCCGGCGCTGCCGAAGTGGCGCGGCCAGACCCACGGCCGCTCGCTGCGGTTGCGCAGCCAGATGCCGGCCAGCAGCGGCACCAGCAGGGCCGAGAGTTGCAGCGTCTTGGCAGCCACCAGCGCCAGCAGCACGGCGGCCAGCAGCAGCACCATCGCGTTTTCTTCGCGCAGATCGAGTCGACGTGCGATCAGCGCCAGGCCCTCGCCGAGCGCGGCCCCGAGCAGGATCGAGCCGCAAAACGAGAACAGCACCGGCGACAAGGCCTCGAGCCAGGTGCCGGGGTCGGAGAGCAACAAGCCGGCGCTGAACAGTTTCATCGCCAGCACCGCGTACAGCGTATTCAGCGTCGCCAGTGCCAGCAGCCGCTCAGTCACCTGGCCGGCGGCGTGCAATTCGCCGACCACGCGCAACAGCACCGCCGGCGAGGCCGCGGCGGCGATGATTGCCAGCGGCGCGGCCACATCGGGCGCGATCGCAAACGAGCGCAGCACCAGCCACACCGCCACGCCGGCCAGCGTGGCCTCGGCCACGCTGCTGGCCATCAGCCAGGGGTTGCGCGCCAGCCAGCGCAGGTTCAGGCGCGCACCGGCCTCGAACAGCAGCAGCGCCAGCGCGCCGTCAATCGCCAGCCGCAGCGCGGGCTCATGGCCGCTGGCACCGACCCCCGCCAGCGCCAGCACGGTGCCGACGATGCCGTAGCCGAGCATGCGCGGCCAACGCAGCAGGCGCCAGACCACTTCGCCGAGCAGCGCGGCCAGCAATGCCAGCAGCGCCGCGCCCAGCAGCGTGTTCGGCTGCAATGCCCAGGGCGTGGTGATCAGCGACCAAAACGCGTCGGTCATGGCATTCCGTTGCGTTGATGACAGGCGCCGATGCTGGGGCTGGACCGGGTGGTGAGTGTGTCAGAAAGCACATTGGCCGCCGGACAAGTCTCGCCTAAACCGCAGCGAGCCACACGGCGAGGTCGCGCTCCAGCTTCACCAGGTCGTCTTCACGCGTGTACATCATGTGGCCGGCGTCGTAGTAATGGTGCTCGACGCGCGAGAGCACGTCGGCGGGGGCGTCGAGCTGGGCCAGCGACCAGTCGCTGGCGCTGTACGGTGTGCCCAGGTCGTAGCGCCCGCTGGCGACCAGCACGCGCAGGTGGGTGTTGCGGCGCAGGGCGCGCGCCAGGTCATCGCTGGTCGAGGCGTAGGTGTTGCCCTTGGCTTCCTGTCCGGTGGCGTCTTTGCGGTTCCAGTTCCAGCCTTTGTTGACGTCCATCGACAGCAACTCGTAGCGTGCCTCTTCGGCCAGGCCGAGTTGCTCGCCGAAGTAAGCCAGCGCGGCCATGCCGTAGGGTGCGGCAATGGCTTCGATGCCGGGGTCGAACTCCCAGTGGCGGGTGCGGCTGGCGGCCATCGGCCCGGTGGCGCGGGCATCGAGGCGGCCGACCATGCGGCCGGCGTCGCGCAGCAACTCGAAGAAGAAGGTCTCGTCGCTGATGCGCAGGTTCTTTTCTTCGACCAGGGCTTGCGGCAGGCCGCTCAGTTCGGCCAGGCGCTGCGCGATGTGCCGGCGCTGGCTGGCCGACAGGCGCGCGCCGGCATGCAACGCGCGCAGGTAGTCCTCCGCGACGAAAGCCTCGGCTGTCTGGCGCGCGATTTGCGGCGATGCGGCGTGTGCGCCTTTCAACTTGCCGTGGAATTGCGCCACGCCGGCAAAGGCCGGCAGGAACAGGGCGTAGGGCAGGTCGTTGCGCGGCGCGAAGACAAGGCTTTGCAGATCCATCGCGCACGACACCAGGATCAGCCCGGCCAGCGCGACGTTGGCGTTCTGCAGTGAATCGGCCAGCGCGGCGCCGCGGGTCGTGCCGTAGCTTTCACCGGCGAGGTAGAGCTTCGAGCCCCAGCGCTTGTGCCGCGTCAGCCAGCCGCGCATGACTTCGGTGAGTGCGGCCACGTCGCCGTCGACCGAGAGCAGCTTCTTGCGCGCGTCGTCACCTACGGCGATCGACCAGCCGGTGTGCGGCGGGTCGATGAAGACGAGGTCGAACTGCGCCAGCCAGGTCAGCGGGTTGTCGCTGACTGCGTAGGGCGGCGCGGGCATCGTGCCGTCGCTGGGCACGACTACGCGCTTGGGCCCGAGCGCGCCCAAGTGCAGCCACACGGACGAGGAACCGGGCCCGCCATTGAAGGCAAAGCACAGCGGCCGTGAGCCGCTGTCCGGGCCGGTGAGGATGTAGGCGGTGGTGAAGATGGCGGCCTGCGGCTCACCGCGTTCGGCGCCGATACCGCCGTGCACCACCGGCAGGAACTCGCAGGCCGTCTGATATTCGAGGCGGCGGCCGTCGGCCAGGGTCACGCTGCCCGTCGAGGCGACGGGCGACTGCGCCAGGCGCTTGTCGACTTGCTCGCGTTCGCGGTTTTTCTTCGCAGTGTCTTCTTGCGTGCTGCTCTTGTCGGTGTCGGGCATGGTCGGCAGGGGGTGTGCAAAGGCCGGTTAGTTTAGAGGCCTGGCCCCACGCCGCATGAGGCTTTGCCCTCGGTGCAGGGACAATACGCCGCGTGACGACTGCCACAGCCACCCGCCCCGAGGCCGCCAAGCCACTGAGCGCTTACCGCCCGTACTGGGCCAAGCGCCTCGGCCCGGCGCCCTTCCTGCCGATGAGCCGCGCCGAGATGGACACGCTGGGCTGGGACTCGTGCGACGTGATCATCGTCAGCGGCGATGCATATGTGGATCACCCGAGCTTCGGCATGGCCGTCATCGGGCGCACGCTCGAAGCGCAGGGTTTTCGCGTCGGCATCATCGCCCAGCCCGATTGGCAATCGGCCGAACCGTTCAAGGCACTCGGCAAGCCGAACCTGTTCTTCGGCGTCACGGCCGGGAACATGGATTCGATGATCAA
>JANOKY010000057.1:0-2851 GCA_031419635.1 Burkholderiales bacterium
CCCGCTTGGCGTGCCCCGGGTAGGCTTTCTTGATCGAGATCACCGCCAGCCGGTAGCTGCAACCCTCGGGCGGCAGATAGAAGTCAACGATCTCGGGAAACTGCTTTTGCAGGATCGGCACGAACACCTCGTTCAGCGCCACGCCCAGGATCGCCGGCTCGTCCGGCGGTTTGCCGGTGTAGGTGGAGTGGTAGATCGGATCGCGGCGGTGGGTGATGCGGTCGATGCGGAAAACGGGGAACCAGTCCTGCTCGTTGTAATAGCCGGTGTGGTCACCGAACGGGCCTTCCAGGGCATGCAGGTAGCCGCCCCGCTCGCAGAGCTTGACGCCGAGTTCGCTTTCGCCGCCGTAGCCGGCGGCGGCGGTGGGGATGTGGCCCTCGAGCACGAACTCGGCGCTGGCGGGCGCCTGCAGTTTGAGCGGGCCTTCGCCGACGCCACTGTCGGCCACCTCGGTGCGGCTACCGCGCAGCAACCCGGCGAACTGGTACTCCGACAGCGCGTCGGGGACGGGCGTCACAGCGCCCAGGATCGTGGCCGGGTCGGCGCCCAGCGCCACCACGATCGGGAACGGCTGGCCGGGGTTGGCGCGGGCGAAGTCGCGGAAATCGAGTGCGCCGCCGCGGTGGGCCAGCCAGCGCATGATCACTTCGCGCCGGCCGATCACCTGCTGGCGGTAGATGCCCAGGTTTTGCCGCAGCCGCGGCGCCGGCACCGATTGCGGGCCGCGGGTGACCGTCAGGCCCCAGGTGATCAAGGGGCCGGCGTCGTCGGGCCAACAGGTCTGCACCGGCAGTCGGGCCAGGTCGACTTCCTCGCCCTCGAGCACCAGCTCCTGGCACGGCGCATTGCGCACGGCGGCCGGCTTCATCGCCCACAGCGCCTTGACCATGCTCAGCAGGCGGCCAGCGTCTTTGAGGCCGCGCGGCGGTTCGGGCTCTTTCAGGCTGGCGAGCACGCGGCCAACGTCGCGCAGCCCGTCCAGGCTGTCGGCGCCCATGCCCAGCGCCACCCGTTTCGGGGTGCCGAACAGGTTGATCAGGGCCGGTATTTTGTAACCCACTGGATGTTCAACCAGCAGCGCCGGACCCCCCGCGCGCAACACCCGGTCAGCGAGCGCTGTCATCTCCAGCCGCGCCGATAGGGGTTCGGCGACGCGGCGCAGCTCGCCTTGGCTTTCGAGCTGGTCAAGGAAATCACGCAAATCGCGGTATTTCATATACGTTTTATTTGCTTACTTGCAATTTTCAAATGCTTGACTGGTTATTACGCGGCTTCCTAGAATTCCCTCACCCTCAAGAAGTAAGGGTTAACCAGTACCTTCCGTCGATGGGATCAAGACGGTGCAACGCTGCCCACCGCGAGGGGCACCCCGGCCCACCGTGACTAAATTGCGCGGCCGAGCCCTCGCAGACGATTATCACTGTCGCTCCCCTGCGCCCTGCGCAGCGCGGCGGCAGAACGAAAGGGAATGACGACGTGACAGCGCTTCGATTGCTACGCTCGACCCGCACCGCCTGTGGCGTGTTTGTGCGCGATGTCGGCAACGGTTTGCTCGAGGTCAGCCACAACGGGCTGGCATTTGTCGGCCTGGTGGTATTGACGGTGGTGGTGTTCGTGGCCGGCCAGGCCGAGATCCGCCACGACGCCGAAAAGTACGCCCTCGGCTGGCTGCAGCAGCGCCACGAGGCGCGTGCCGAACGCGACGGCAACCTCTTGCCGGCGATGGCCGAGCCCGACGCCGTGGCCCGCGCCACGGCCGCCGACCCGCGCGATCTGAATCGCCAGCAGGCGGCGGTGGCGCAGTGGCTTTCGCGCCGCTACAAGGTGGCGCCCGAGCCGATCAGCCGCTTGGTGCAGGAAGCCTGGGCCGTGGGCCAGCGGGCGCAACTCGACCCGACATTGATCCTGGCGATCATGGCGGTCGAATCCAGCTTCAACCCGTTTGCGCAGAGCTCGGTGGGCGCACAAGGCCTGATGCAGGTGATGACCCGCATCCACGACGACAAATACGTGGTCTTCGGCGGCAACCATGCCGCGTTCGACCCGCTGACCAACCTTCGCGTGGGGGTGCAGGTGCTCAAGGAATGCATCGCGCGTGCCGGCAGCCTGGAGGGCGGCCTGCGGTTTTACGTCGGCGCCGCCAACCTGGCCGACGACGGCGGCTACGCCAACAAGGTGCTGAGCGAGCAAGCCCACTTGCGTCAGATCTCGGGCGGCAAGAACGTGGCGATCACCGTGCCGCAGTCCGGCGTGGTGGTGACGCCGGTGCGGGTCGTGACCGAGACGCCCGCCGTGGCAGACACGCCTGCACCCGCCGAGCGCGCGGCGCCCGCCATTGCCAGCGAGCAGTTGGCGCTGCTGCGCCGGCCCGTTTAGCAGCCGCTACACTGCGGCCCTGCGCAACTGGCGATAGGGCGGCCCGTGCCGCCCGAGGTGGCTTACCACCGGGAAGTGCAGGCGGTTCATGGGCACATCGCGTGCCGTGCGGGCCGTGTCAGCCGTTCGCCTGGGCAGCCCTCCGTTCGTCCCGCCCAGCCGGGTCGCCGCGATGGCCCTTCACTCCTGAAGAGGACTGCCAGCATGTTCGACCGCACCCAGCACACCCTTGCTCACATCGACCCCGAGATCTGGGCCACGATCCAGGCCGAAAACCGGCGCCAGGAAGAGCACATCGAGCTGATTGCCAGCGAGAACTATTGCTCCCCCGCCGTGATGGCCGCGCAAGGCTCACAGCTCACCAACAAATACGCCGAGGGCTACCCCGGCAAGCGCTATTACGGCGGCTGCGAAAACGTCGATGTCGTCGAGCAACTGGCCATCGACCGCTTGAAGCAGTTGTTCGGCGCCA
>JANOKY010000058.1:0-4890 GCA_031419635.1 Burkholderiales bacterium
TCCGCAATGAACCGTTCGGGCTGAGGTATCGAAGCCCCGTCTTGTCACCGTTCGGGCTGAGCCTGTCGAAGCCCATGGCGTGTGGCACGAAGGCTTCGATAAGGTCAGCATGGCCCTTCGACAAGCTCAGGGCGAACGGGGGTGGGGAGCCGACCGTCGCGAACAGCCGCAATGGGCCGGTAGCAGACCTCAGCGCAGCGCGGTGGCCGCAGCCACCGCCTTTTGCGGGTGCATCAGGTTGCGCCGGCCATCGGGCGTGCGCTCGGCGGTATCGACGATCAGCTTGATCAACTGCGGCGGCGTCAGCTTGGGGTTCACCGCCAACAGCTTGCTCGCCAGGTTGGCCACCTGCGGCGAGGCCATCGAGGTGCCGGAGAAGGCCACGCGCTCGCCGCCGGGCAGGAAGCTTTCGACCTGGTAGCCGTTGGCGTGCACCTTCACGGTCGGGCCATAGCTGGTGAAGCTGGCTTCGTCACCGGCGCGGTCGACCGCGCCGACCGTCAACAGATTGGGCAGCACGATGCCGGCGGGGATGTCTTCGATGAACGAGGCATCGTTGTTGCTGTTGCCGGCCGCGGTGATGAACAGCAGTTGCGGTGCGCTGGCCATGGCCCGGGTCAGCGCCAGTTTGGCCAGGCCGAAGAAGGCCCGTGCCAGCTCCTTGCGCTCCTCGGGTGTCTTGCCGATGCCGCATTGCTCGAGGTCGTTTTCGTAGGCGCCGACGCTGCCGCCCCAACTCATGTTGACGATGCGTGCACCCTGCTGGCGGAAGTAGTCGACGTAGCTCTGATAGGCCTTGGCGTCGCGCTGGGTCTGCTCCAGGCTCGGGCAGGGGTCGGGCTTGAGGGTGTGGCCGAACTCGAGGCGGCCCACGATCAGGCGCGCGTGCGGGTTGCCAGCCAGCGCGATGCCGGCCACATGGGTGCCATGCTCGTAGTTGCCGGCCAGGCCCAGCTCTTCGATCGCCGGTTTGTACTGCGCCGCCGGCAACGTCGACAACCAGCGCTTGACCTCGCTCGCCTCGGCGCTGTCGATGTTCGACTGCAGATCGGAGAAGCCCTTGGTGCGCGCCTTCATTTGCGGCAGCTTGCTGCGCAGCTCGGGCGGGATCGGCATCAGGTCGCCCTGCGCCGGGCGGCTGTATTTGTCGAAGGCAATGAGCGCCGGCTTGCCGGCCTTGTCGCGCTGCAACTGCGCGCCAAACAGCGCTGTGTCGCTGCCGCTGTCCCACACCGCCAGCGCCACCGGCGCGCGCTTGGGTGTGGCCGCCAGGGTGACGTCGCGCGCGGCCCAGATGTCGGGCTTGTCGACCTTGCCGGCCGCCAGGTAGGTGCTGTAGGTTTCGATCAGCACCTGCTTGAGCGGCAGCACCGCCACCAGGGCCATGCGCGTGTTGATCAGGCTGGGAGCGAACTCCGAACTCAGGGCCCCGTTGCTGTCGACGATCGGTTGCACCACTTCGCGCAGGCGGCCGATCAAACGGCCCTCGCCGAGGGTCTCGACGCTGGCCTTGGCCTCGCGGAGGTCGTTCTCGATCACCGCGCGCGGCAGCGGTGCCAGCTCGCGCGCGATCGCCTCGCCCACCGCGCGCAGGTAGGCGGGGGTGCCCACGCCATGCTCGACGGCCGCGCGTGCCATCGCGCGCAGGCGCAGGCCCGACAGCAGCTTGTCGGCCGGTTTGTCCTGCAGGCTGCGAATCTGCGCGGCACGCAGGATGGCGCGGTCGTAATCGCCCTCGAGGAAATCGAGCGCGGCGAGCTGGCCGAGCAGGTCGCGCTGCGTCGCCTTGTCGGCGATCTCGTAGCCGGCCAATACCGATTCGGCGTCGCGGCGCAACTGCGCCGCCAGCGGCGCGAAGGCGGCGGCGCTGCGCACCAGGTCTTCGGCTTTGGCATCGAGCTTGTAGGTGAAGCGCGGCAGGTCCGCGGCCTTCTCGATGCGCGGCTTGGCCGCCTGCGCGGTGGCGGGCGGCGGCGCCAAGGCCAAGAGACCACAGGCCAGCGCCAACCCGGCCGCCATGCGACGAAAGGAAAAGAAGAAGCGGTTCATCGTTGGAGTTCCTCGAAGAAAGCCTTGGCGTTGGTTTCGCGGCCCAGGAAGTCACGCACCAGATCCTGCGGGGGTCGTTGGCCACCTTGCGCCAACACCTTGGCGCGGTAGCGCGCGCCGACCGCCGGGTCCAGCCGCTTGCCGGCAAACGCAGTGCGCAGATCCGCCGCCACCACTTCGCTCCACAGGTAGCCGTAGTAGCCCGCGGCGTAGCCGCCTGCGACATGGCCGAAGCCGGCAGGGAAGATCGTGCCCGGCACATGGCCCAGCGGCGTGGCGCCTTCCATGCGCGCCCACAACGCCATCGGCTCGGGCGCGTCGCTGTCGTGCAGGCCGAGATCGAACGCGGCATACAACACCTGGCGGCCGTAGCGCAGGCCCTTGCCGAATTGCTTGGCCGCCTTGGCCTGGGCCAACAGCTCGTCGGGCACCGGCTTGCAGGCCGGGCAGACCTCGCGCATCTGGTCGAGCACGGTGCGGTCGTAGATCCAGTCTTCGAGCATCTGCGAAGGCGCCTCGACAAAATCGCGCAGCACATTCGTTCCGCCCTGCGACGCATGGCGGGTGGCCGAGAGGTTGTTGTGCACCGAGTGGCCGAATTCGTGCAGCAGCGTTTCGCCAACATCATCGAGCGTCAGGCCGCGGCGATCGAGGTTGGTGACCAGCACCGCCTGCGGCACGCGCTTGCCGCCCAGCGAGCTGTTGCGATAGCTCCAGACGAAGGCGCCGCTGCCCTTGCCGTCGCGCGGGTACAGGTCCACCAGCAGCGAGGCCAGCGGCTTGCCGCTGGCGGCGTCGCTGACGGCATAGGCCTGCACCTCGGGGTGCCACAGCGCCACGCCTTCGACACGCGTGTATTTCACGCCGAGCAGCTTCTCGACCATGCGCATCGCCATCGCCAGACTCTCCTGCGCCGGGAAGTGGCTGCGAAACGCCTCCTGGTCCACCGCGTGGCGCTGGCTGCGCAGGCGTTCGGTATAGAACGCGGCGTCCCAGCGTTCGAGTTTCACGGCGGCAAGAGGCTGGCCGAGTGCTTGTGCCTTGGTCTGGCGCAAGTCCTCGATCTCGAGGCGCTCGCGCTCGGCCACCGCCTGCCCGACCTCGGCCAGAAAGCGTTTGGCATTGGCCGCGTTGTGCGCCATGCGGCGGCGCAAACTGAAATCGGCGAAGCTGGCGGCGCCGAACAAGCGCGCCAGCTCCTGGCGCAACTGGCCGATCTCGGCCAGCCGCGCCAGGTTGGCTTGCCCGCCCTTGCCCATGTCAGCGCGCCAGAAGCGTTCGCGTGCGCCCGGGTCGATGGCGTTTTGCAGCACCGGGCCGTAGGTCGCATCGTCAACCGGGATCAGGAAGCGGCCCTCCGCGTCCCGCTTGGCGTTGCGCCAGAGCGTTTCCGGCACGCCCGTCAACTCGGCCTCGGTGAAGGCCACCGGGGCGTTGTCGTCGCGGATGTATTTCTCGAACGTCTGGGCCAGCGCCGCGATGCGGTCGTTGAGCGCCTTTGCCCGCCGCCGCTCGGCCGGCGGCAGGCTGACACCGGCGTCCTCGAAGCCCTCGAGCGTCGTCTTCAGAAACTCCCTGTCGATGGCGTCGAGCGGCTGCACTTTTCGCGCGGCACGGTAGAGCTTTTCGTTCTGGCCCAGCGTCGAGCCGAAGTCCTGCCAGCGCAATTCGCAGGCCTCGGTGGCGTCGCGCACGGCCTTGTCGGGGTGCACGCTGGTCAGAACGAATGTCGGCCCGGACGCGTCTTCGACGTAGGCATTCAGCCGGTCCGACGCCGCCAGCCAGCCCCGCCCGCCGGGGACGCGCTCGAGCTGGCGCACCCGCGCCTGGGCGCCCGCCAGGCCGCGGTCGCAGGCGGCCTTGACCTCGGCAGGGTTGCGGTAGTTCGGGAACGCCGGCCCGGGCAGCAGGGTGGCTGCCGTCGTTGCGGCGTCGGCCAAACTGCAACAGGCCGCCAGGGCGGCAGCCAACAGGTTCATGCGCATAGGCATGGGCAGGGACCTCCGTGAGGCGCGGATTGTGCCCGCGTCGCCCGGCTTTGCAGCAGGCCGTACGACGGGCTGCGCCGCCGCTGTCACGAAAGGCGCAGGGCTTGCAGGCTCAGCGCTGGCCGACCAGATCCTTGATCTGCTGCAACGCCGCCGGGTCTTCGATCGTCGTCAGGTCACCCGGGTCGCGGCCTTCGCACACCGCCTGGATCGCGCGCCGCAGCAGCTTGCCCGAACGCGTCTTCGGCAGCACGCTGACGAAATGCACGCGCGACGGCCGGGCCACCGCGCCGAGCTGGTCGTTGACCACTTTCATGATCTCGCCTTCGTGCCTCGAGGCGTCGGCAGGTGTTGCGGCGATCGACGAATCCTTCAGGATTGCGAAGGCCATCGCGACCTGGCCCTTGAGTTGATCGGCAACCCCGACCACCGCCACCTCGGCCACGTTCGGGTGGCTCGAGATGCTCTCCTCGATCTCACGCGTGCCCAGGCGGTGGCCGGCGACATTGATGACGTCGTCGGTACGGCCGAGGATGAAGAAGTAGCCGTCAACGTCGCGGATGCCCCAGTCGAAGGTCGAGTAGATCTGGCGGCCGGGGATGCTGTCCCAGTAGGTCTTGACGAAGCGCGCGTCGTCGCGCCACACCGTCTGCATGCAGCCCGGTGGCAGCGGGCCTTCGATGGCCACCACGCCTTTCTGGTTGGCGCCCTTCAACTCTTCGCCGCTGTGCTCGTCGATCAGCTTGATGTCGTAGCCATAGACCGCCTTGCCGGGCGAGCCGAACTTGCTGGCGGCCTTTTCCACGCCATTGCACAAACTCAGGATCGGCCAGCCGGTTTCGGTCTGCCAGTA
>JANOKY010000059.1:0-1530 GCA_031419635.1 Burkholderiales bacterium
AAGCTCGGCATCCCGTCGCTCTGGGCCTGGCAGATCATCTGGTGGGCGCTCGGCGTGTTCGTGATCTGGTGGCTGGCCTACAAGATGGAGTTCTCCACCGCGCCGCGCAACGCCGCCTGAAAGGCCGCGCTCACCGGCTCACTCGGCGGGCGTCGCGGGCTTTGAATCCTCGATCAACAGCGCGACGAGATCGCGTGCGAAGTTCGGCAAGGCCTGCAGGCTGCGCACGCAAATGGTCATTGCGCGATCCGACCATTCGTCGCGCAGCGGCACGATCCGGATCGCCATCGTCTGCGCATGGCGGCGCGCCGCAGACTCGGGCAGCACGCCCACGCCCACCGTCGCCTCGATCATGCGGCAGGCGGCTTCGAAGTTGCCGACCTGGATGCGCAGCCGCAGGCTGCGGTGCAGGCCATGGCAGATCTGGCGCAGGAACGCATGGATCGCGCTCGCCTCGTGCAGGCCGATGTGGTCCAGCGCCAGCGTGTCGGCGAAGTCGACCGACGCCAGCCCGGCCATCGCGTGCCCGCTCGGCACCACCAGCACGAGCCGGTCGCGGCGGTACGGAATCACTTCCAGGTTCTCGGTGCGCACCGTGCCGGCAACGATGCCGATGTCGGTCTGGCCTTCGGACACGGCGCGCACGATGTCGTGGCTCAGGCGCTCGCGCAGGTCGATGTTCACATCCGGGTGCGTCAGCAGATAGCTGCGCAACACCGGCGGCAGGAACTCGCCCAGCGCCGTGGTGTTGGCGAAGACACGCAGGTGGCCTTTGATGCCCTTTGCGTATTCCTGCAGGTCGCCGCTCAGGTGTTCGAGCTGGGCCAGCACCAGGCGCGCGTGGTGCACGAAAGCCTGGCCCGGCGGTGTGAGCGTCACGCCCTGGCTGGTGCGGTAGAACAGCTTGGTGCCGATGCTGTCTTCGATGTTCTTGACGCGCGTGCTCGCCGTGGGCACCGCCATGTGGACCAGTTCGGCGCCACGCGTCAGGCTGTTGGCCTCGGCCACCCGCACCATCAGGCGCAGGTCGACCAGATCGAAATGCATTGCCATGGGGTTGGGAGTTGCGGCAAAGCCGTGAGTCTATGCGCGGCGTGGGGGTAAGGGTGGCGCCGCGCCGACCGTTCGCCCGCATCGAAGAGCGGGTTCATGAATCGCGAATTGCCGCCGCGGGTTCGACAGGGCAAGCTCGCGCCATGAACGCTTCGCCCGCCGCCACCTCGTTCGATCACCTGCGCGCGTGGGTCGGGCGCACCGAGCGGCGCGTCGATACCGTCACCGCCGCGCCGCTCGCCGGTCTGGCCGCCACGCTGGACCGCGCTGACGCCGAGCCCCTGCCCGGCGCGCCGATCGCGCCGCTGGCGCACTGGTTGTTCTTCCTGCCAGTCGCGCGCCAGAGCGAGATCGGCGCCGACGGCCACGCACAACGCGGCGGCTTCATGCCGCCGGTGGCGCTGCCGCGCCGCATGTGGGCGGGCAGCAGGCTGACGTTCCACCACGCCTTGAACGTCGGCGACGAGATGCTGCGCA
>JANOKY010000060.1:0-2483 GCA_031419635.1 Burkholderiales bacterium
TGGTACTCGCCGACAAACGCATAGCGCCCGGGCTTGAGCGGGCCGATGTAGATCGTGACCTTGCTGCGCCCGGGCACGACCTTCTCGCGGTTGAGCGCGTGGCTCTCGAATTCCTCGGCGCTGGCGTCGTCGTTCTGGACCACCAGCTTGATGCGCAGATTGGCGGGCACCTTGAGTTCACTCGGTTCGAATCGGTGCTCGCGGATCACCAGCAACACCTCAGGTTCAGCGGCGTTGACTGCACTGGCCGATACCAAGCCGGCGGCCAGCAACAAGGTGGGGAGCAGGGTGCGCATGGGGGTTCGACTTGAGTTAGCGGTTGGTTGATCTTAATGCGAGTAATTCGCATTTGCAAGCATTTTTTGGGCAATCGCCAGATCGGATACCGCCGCGCGCTTCGGAATCAGGCGGGGCCCTTGCGGCGCTGTGGGCGCCCGATGACGCCGATCAAGCCAAGCGCGAGCAGCGCGGGGGGCCACAGGCCTGCCCAAGACGCCCAGCGTGCGAACGGCGTCAGCCCGCTGCGGCCTTCAACCGTGGCGTCGAGCATGCCGCGGGTGAACGGCTCCAGCCGGGCTGTCACCATGCCGCGGTGGTCGATCACTGCGGTGGCGCCGGTGTTGGTGGCGCGCAGCATCGGGCGCTGCAACTCCAGCGTGCGCATGCGCGAGATTTGCAGGTGCTGCTCAATGGCGATCGTGTCGCCGAACCAGCCGATGTTGCTGACATTGGCCAGCACCGTCGGCGCCAGCGCGGCGTCGGCAAAGCGCAGCGCCAGCTCTTCGCCGAACAGGTCTTCGTAGCAGATGTTCGGCCCGATGCGTTGGCCGCCGAAGCTGAACGACGACGGCACCCTAGGCCCGCGGGCGAAGTCTCCGAGCGGGATGTCCATCATCGCGACAAACCAGTGAAAGCCCGGCGGGATGAATTCGCCGAACGGCACCAGGTGCTGT
This sequence comes from Burkholderiales bacterium, assembly GCA_031419635.1. Classification (GTDB taxonomy): domain Bacteria; phylum Pseudomonadota; class Gammaproteobacteria; order Burkholderiales; family Burkholderiaceae_C; genus CADEEN01. The sequence continues at coordinate 954 of JANOKY010000060.1, forward strand.
TTGTCGTAGCGGTAATAGCCGCCGGGCAGGGTGGCGGTCTGCGCCGACAGGCCGGCCACCGAGTTGGTGTAGCCGGCCTCGAAGCTGCCCAGCGGCAAGCCGACCAGCGCCGCACGCTCGCCGCGAAACGGTTCGGTGAATTGCGCCCAGGCTTCGGGCCCGAGCTGGTCGGGCAGCAACGGGATGGCGGTTTCGGGGGCCAGCACCAGCGGGCCGCGGGCGCTGCGCAGTGTCGCTTTGAGCCAGGCCAGGGTGGCGGGCAGGCGCTCGGGGGAGAACTTCTCGTCCTGCGCCACATTGGTCTGCACCAGAGTGACGCCGAGTTGGCCCGCCGCGGCGCTGAAGTCGCGCCCGGCCCAGGGGGCGGCGGCGATCAGCGCCAGCGCGGCCAGCGTCGCACCGAGCGCATGGCGCGCGCCGTTACGCCAGGCCAGCGCCGGCCACGCCGCCAGGGCGGCGACGACGAAGCCGATGCCGTAGACGCCGACCCAGGGCGCCAGCGCGGCCAGCGGGCCGTCGATCTGGCCGTAGCCCGTGGCCACCCAGGGGAATCCGGTGAAGATCACGCCGCGCGCCAGCTCGATGGCCAGCCACAGCGCGGCGAACAGCAAGGCGTCGGCCCAGGCCACACCGCGGCGCAGACGCGAGAACGCGGCCAGCGCCAGCGCCAGGTAACCCGACAAGGCCGCCGACAGTGCGGCCACGGCCATCACCGCCAGCGGCGCGGGCAGGCCACCGTAGCGGTGCAGCGAGATGAACAGCCACCAAGTGCCGGCGACGAGCCAGCCGCTGCCGAACGCGATGCCCAGCCCCGCGGCCCGCGCGGGTGACAGGCCGGCCACGCGCCAGGCCAGCCCGCCGAGCAAGGCGAACTGTAGCCACCAGGCCGACGTGAGCACGCAGGGCAGGCTGAACAGCGCGCCGAGGGCAGCCGCAACGGCGGCCTCGGCGGCCGGCGCGCGCCAACCCGCCAGGCCGGCGCTCAATCGAACTCGGCGGCGGCTTCGCCGGGCTCCAGGCGCGAGACCCGGAACCAGCGCACCGCACCGCCGCGGGTGAGCATCACCGCGAAGCGCAGCGGCCCCACATCGACCGCCTCGCCGCGGCGCGGCACGCGGCCGAGCTGCTGCGCCACCAGGCCGCCGCTGGTGTCGAAATCGGCCTCGGGCAGTGTGGTGCCGAAGGCGGTGTTGACCGAGGCGATGGCGGCGTCGCCGGCCACCCGGTGGCTGCCGTCGGCCAGGGTGTAGACGCTGTTGTCGCCGTCTTTTTCGTCGAACTCGTCTTCGATCTCGCCGACGATTTCTTCGAGCACGTCTTCAATTGTGATCAGGCCGGCGGTGTTGCCGAACTCGTCGATGACCATCGCCAGGTGGTTGCGGTTGCTGCGGAAGTCGCGCAGCAGCTCATTCAGGCGCTTGCTCTCGGGCACGAACACCGCCGGCCGCAGCAGGGTGCGCAGGTTCAGCTCGGGGGCGCGCTGGAGCTTGAGCAGGTCCTTGGCCATCAGGATGCCAATGACGTTGTCGC
>JANOKY010000061.1:0-1518 GCA_031419635.1 Burkholderiales bacterium
GGCGCTTCGAAGGCGTCGTGCTCGAGCGCGGCAAGACTTCGGGCGACGCCGACACGCTGATCTTCGAGCGCGGCCTGTTCCGCTCCACCGCCTGCGACCGCTACGGTTATGGCGACGGGCCGTACAGCGCGCGCGCCGCCGACGACGGCCTGGCCTTCGAGGCCGAAACCGAAAGCGCGCAACACGGCAAGCTGCGCTGGGCCGGCACGGTGCACGGCGAAAAACTCGACGGCACGCTGACGATGCTGCGCGACGGCAAGGCCACGGGCGAGAAATGGGTCGTCGCCGGCGAGGTCAAGTAGCATCGCCGCATGCCGCGAGTTGCCGTCGTTCAGCACGCCCCCGTTTTGCTCGACCGCGCAGCCACGCTGGCGCGTGCGGTCGCGGCCGTGCAGGACGCGGCACAGGCCGGCGCACAACTGATCGTCTTCCCGGAGGCCCATGTGCCGGGCTACCCGGCTTGGGTCTGGCGCCTGCGCCCGGGCCCCGACATGGCACTCGCCGACCGGCTGCACGCACGCCTGCGTACCGCGGCCGTCAACCTCGCCCGCGACGATCTGCTGCCGCTGCGCCAAGCGGCGCGGGAATGCCATGTCACGGTGGTGTGTGGGATCGACGAAATCGACGCCGACTACAGCCGCGGCACCCTCTACAACAGCGTGGTCGTGATCGGGCCCGACGGGGCGCTGCTCAACCGGCACCGCAAGCTGATGCCCACCAACCCCGAGCGAATGGTCTGGGGCCAGGGGGATGCGAGCGGGCTGAAGGTGGTCGACACCCCCTGCGGGCGCATCGCTGCCCTGATCTGCTGGGAAAACTACATGCCGCTGGCCCGCGCCGCCCTCTACGCCCAGGGCGTGCAGGTCTACATCGCGCCGACCTACGACAGCGGCGAGCGCTGGATCGCGACGGCGCGGCACATCGCCCGCGAAGGCGGCTGCTGGGTCATCGGCAGCGGCTGCGCGCTGCAGGGGCGCGACCTCGGCGACACCATGCTCGCCGAGGCGGGCCTTTATCCCGACCCCGACGAGTGGATCAACAGCGGCGACTCGGTGATCGTGGCCCCGGGCGGCAAAGTCGTCGCCGGCCCGCTGCACGACCAGTTCGGCACACTGACGGCCGAGATCGATCTCGAAAGTGTCGGCCTGGCGCAGCGCAGTCTGGACGTTTCCGGCCACTATGCGCGGCCCGACATCTTCCGCCTGCAGGTCAACAACCGCCCCTATGCGCCAGTGGAGTTTGCAGCCCGTGAATGACGCCAAGCCGACCCCGGCCTATCACGCCGGCATGCGCGAGCTGCAGGACCGCTTCGACACCCGCGCCCTCGCCGACCGGCTCGACGAACGCCTCGGGCGCAGCGCCTTCACGCCCGAGGACCGCGCCTTCATCGAAAGCCGCAGCCTGTTCTTCCTGGCCACCGCCGACGCCCGCGGCCAGCCGGATTGCTCGTACAAAGGCGGCGACCCGGGTTTCGTCCGCGTCACCGGCGACGCCGAGATCGCCTTCCCCAGCTACGAC
>JANOKY010000062.1:0-4938 GCA_031419635.1 Burkholderiales bacterium
CGCCGAAGCCGCCGTCGTCGAGTACCACCTCGGCGATGCGAAAGCGCCAGTCTTCCCACCGGTTCGGCGCGCGCTCGCGCTCGATGACCACGGCCACACGGATCGATGGCCTGTCCATGCTGCGACCTACGTCGTCTTGGAAATCGAAATCGTCGGGAACTTCGAGCTGAAGTCCTTGGCCTTGGCGGCGATCTTCACCGCCACCTGGCGCGCCACGGTCTTGTAGATCGCGGCGATCTCGCCGTCGGGATCGCTGACCACGCTGGGCCGGCCGGCGTCGGCCTGTTCGCGGATCGAGATGTTCAGCGGCAGCGCGCCGAGGTAATCGACGCCGTACTGCTCGGCCATCTTCCTGCCGCCGTCGGCGCCGAAGATGTGCTCGACCTGGCCGCAATTCGTGCACACATGCACGGCCATGTTCTCGACGATGCCCAGGATCGGCACCCCGACCTTCTCGAACATCTTCAGGCCCTTCTTGGCGTCCAAGAGGGCAATGTCCTGCGGCGTGGTGACGATGATCGCGCCGGTCAGCGGCACCTTTTGCGAGAGCGTCAACTGGATGTCGCCGGTGCCCGGCGGCATATCGACGATCAGGTAATCGAGGTCGCCCCAGTTGGTCTGGCGCAGCAGTTGCTCCAACGCCTGGGTGACCATCGGGCCGCGCCAGATCATCGGGTTGTCAGCATCGACCAGAAAGCCGATCGACATCACCTGCACGCCGTAATTGCTCATCGGCTCCATGGTCTGGCCGTCGGCACTCTCGGGCCGGCCTTCGATGCCCATCATCATCGGCTGGCTGGGGCCATAGATGTCGGCGTCGAGGATGCCGACCGTGGCCCCCTCGGCCGCCAGCGCCAGCGCCAGGTTGACCGCGGTGGTGCTCTTGCCGACGCCGCCCTTGCCCGACGCAACGGCGACGATATTCTTCACCTTGGGCATCAACTGCACACCGCGCTGCACCGCGTGGGCGGTGACCTTGGTGGCCAGGTTGACGCTGACGTTCTCGATCCCCGGCAGGGTGCGCACCGCCGCGATCAAGGCCTTGCGCAGGGCCGCGATCTGGCTCTTGGCCGGGTAGCCGAGTTCGACATCGAAGGCCACATCGCCGCCTTCGACCTTGAGGTTCTTCAACTGCTTGGTCGAGACGAAATCGCGGCCAGTGTTGGGGTCGATCACCGATTTCAGCGCGTCGGTTACCGCGAATTCACTCAAGGCCATGTCGCTGTCTGCAATGGAGTTCGAATGGCGTGCAGTCTAGCTGTCGCTCAAGACCCTGCCGCCGCCGGGACAAGCGGCAGCGCGATCCAGAACACCGCGCCGCGCCCCGGCTGCGGTGGCGCCAGGCCGATGCTGCCTTGCATGCGCTCGATCAGCGCCCGGCTGATCGCCAGGCCCAGCCCGGTGCCGCCCTGCTTGCGCGTGTCCAGGTTCGCGGCCTGGGCAAAGGGCTCGAACAGGTGTTCGACAAAAGCCGCCGGCACGCCCGGCCCCTGGTCGCTGACGACGGCGCGCGCGGCGTCGCCCACCTGCTCGAGCGCCAGCACCACCTCGCCGCCGATCGGCGAGAACTTGATGGCGTTGGACAGCAGATTGACCAGCACCTGGTTCAGCCGAAGCGGGTCGGTGTACAGCGGCAGCGGCGTGTCGCCGGCCTGCACCGCGATGCGTATCGCGCGGCGCGTGGTCATGCCTTCGCAACTGCTGGCGGCGGCCTGCGCGGCGTCGCGCAGGTCGAGTGCGGCGGCCACGATGCGCATCTGGCCGGCGCGCAACATCACGAAATCGAGGATGTCGTTGACCAGCGCCACCAGGCGCTCGCTGTTGTCGTAGGCCAGCCGGATCAGGCGCTGCAGGGTCGGATCGAGCGCCGCAACGCTCTCGGCCAGCAGCGACAACGAGCCGTGGATGCTGGTCAGCGGCGTGCGCAACTCATGGCTGACCATCGACACGAACTCGTGCTTCATGCGCTCGACGCGCTGCACTTCGCTCAAGTCGCGGGCCACGCAGACGCCCACGCGGTGGCCTTCGGCGCGGGTCTGCACCAGCGAGACGTCGACCGGGAAGCGCTCGGCCTCGGCACTGCCGGCGCGCAGGCGCAGGCCGTCGATCTGCAGGTGCCGCGCGGTCCAGGGCAGCGCCCGCTCGTCGTCGTCAGGCAGGTCGGTGTCGGTGAGCGGCTGCGGCTCGGTGTTGGGCCACTGCAGCTCGTCGTCCAGGCCCGGCATCAGCAGCGCCATCGGGCGGCCGAGCAGCACCCGGCGCGGCGCTCCGAACATGGCCTCGCCGATCGGGTTGATCCATTGCACCAGGCCGCGCGCATCGAAGGCGATCACGGCGTCGGGAATGTGGTCGAGCAGCACCCGCATGCGCCGCTGCGACAGCGCCAGCCGGTCCTGCACGCGGGCGCGCTGCTGGGCCTCGCCGAACAGCTTGCGGTTGCCCTCATCGACGCGCAGCAGCGAGCTGCGCACCACCACCACCGCAATCACGCCGAGCACCACCGCCGCCACCGACAACAAGGCCAGCGAGCGCCGGCTGGCGTCAACGCGGTCGCCCAGGCGCGCATCGCCCTCGCGCCGTTGCGCCACCGCCGCGGTTTGCAGTGCCGACAGCGCCTGGCCGATGCGTTCGCGCACTGGCAGCGCCAGCCGCGCCCGCGACACCACCTCAGCCGCGCCCAGGCGCTGCCCCTGCGCGCACGCCAGGCGCAACGGCTCGCCATACAACTGCTCCCAATGCCGGATCTCGGCACGCAGGTCGGTCGCCCGCCGGGCCTGCGCCGCGTCGTCGATCAACAAGCCCTGCAAGCGCGACAGGGTGGCCGGCCAGCCCGCCGCAGCGGTGTCCGACGGCGCCAGCGGCGGCCCGCCGGTGGCGGCGCACAAAGCCCGCTGCGCGTCGGGCTGCACTTCGGCCTGGAGCTGGTTCAGCGTGGCCACGATCTCGTCGCTGCGGGCGCGGAAATACTGGGCCTCGAACAGCTCGGCATGCGACTGCCAGGCCAGCCCCACCAGCGACACCATCGCCAGCGCCAACAGGCCGAAGGCCAGGGTCGTTCGGGCCACCCGCCAGGATCGTTGCGCGGCCATTCAGCCCGCGCCGCCCGTGCCGCCCGTGCCGCCCGTGCCACCGACCCCGCGGCGCTGCATGTCGCCCCAGCGCTGCTGCTGCCCGGTCAGCCACTTGAACAGCCCCACCGTGCGCCACCACACCGTGAGCTGGCGGTAGCCGAGGTTCTCGACCACCATGGCCAGCAGCAGGATGGCCAGGTGGCGCGGTCGCGGGTAGGTGCGAAAGGCCACCTCCTCGAGCAACAGCGCGCTGGCCGAGAGCAGCAGGCCGGTGCCGAAGGCCAGCAACAGGAAGGCGCCGAAGGATTGCCAGGAGATCAGGCCGAGCACGATCAGCACACTCATCACGACATAGCCGAGCAGCTCGACCACCGGGCCCAGGCCCTCGATCAGCAGCATCGCCGGACAGGCCAGCCAGCCGACGGCGCCTGCCCGGGGGTGAAAGAACAGGATGCGATGCGTCCACAGGCTTTCCATCAAGCCGCGCTGCCAACGCGTGCGCTGGCTGCGCAGCACCGACAGCGACTCCGGCGCCTCGGTCCAGCACACCGCGTCGGGCACGAAGGCGATGCGGTAGGCGCGCCCGGCCAGGCGGTGGAAACGGTGCAGGCGCATGGTCATTTCCATGTCCTCGCCGATCGTGCCGGTGGAGAAGCCGCCGGCCTCGACCAGGGTCGTGCGGCGGAACACGCCGAAGGCACCCGAGATGATCAACAGCGCGTTCAGGGGTGCCCAGCCAATGCGCCCGTTGTGAAAGCCGCGCAGGTATTCGAGCACCTGGATCCGCGCCAGCCAGCCCGGCGCCAGGTCCACGCGCTGCATGTAGCCGCGCGAGATCTGGCAGCCATTGGAGATGCGCACGGTGCCGCCGCTGGCCACCGTCAGCGGGTCTTCGATGAACGGGCGCACCACCCGCTTGAGGCTGTCGCGCTCGAGCACGGAGTCGGCATCGACGACGCAGACCAGGCCATGGCGGGCGGCGTTGATGGCCGCGTTGACGGCGTCCGAGCGGCCGCCGTTGTCCTTGTCGATCACCAGCAGCGCCGGGTGCTGCGGGCTGCGGTAGATGCCGCGGATGTCCTTGACCGGCAGCGTGCGCCGGTAGGCCATCTGGAACGGCTGCATCGCGAACTCGCGCCGCAGCACTTCCAGGGTGTCGTCTTTGGAGCCGTCGTTGACGACGATGATCTCGTAGTCGGGGTAATCGATCTGCAGCATCGAGCGCACCGACTCGGCGATGGTGGCCTCTTCGTTGTAGGCCGGAATGCAGATCGCGACACCCGGCTCGAGGCCTGCCGTGTAGGCCGGCATCGCCGCCAGCGCGCGCACCGAGCTGTCGCGCCAGGCCGAGCGCATGGCCACCAGGTTGAGCATCAGGTAGACCAGGTTCAGGCCGACGAAGTAGGCCAGGAACAGCCACGTCAGCCACGCCAGCCAATCTGGCGCTGTGCTCATCCGGCGAGTCCCTGCGCCGCCAGGCCGCGCTCGGCCAGCACCTGGTCGAGCATGTCGCGCGCGTAGCGGTCGCCGAGCATGCGGCGCAGTTGCACCGCGTCGTCGGCACCCATCCCCGGCATGCCCAGCAGCGATTGCGTGGCGCGGTAGCGCACCCACCAGTTGGTGTCGGCCATCAGGCCGAGCAGCAGATCCTGATCGTCGCCGACGCCGATGCGGCCCAGGGCTTGCGCGGCGGCCGACCGCACCAGCGGGTCTTCGTGCGCGGCCAGCTTGCGCACATCGGCCAGCGCCGCCGGGCCATGCAACTGGCGCAGGGCGATCGACAGCACCTGCGGCTCGCGGCTGGTGCGCACCAGGCGGTCGAGCACGCTGTCGATGTTGGGCACTTCGGCAAAGCGCAACAAGGGCA
>JANOKY010000063.1:0-12864 GCA_031419635.1 Burkholderiales bacterium
CCTGCTCTATGGCCTGCACGAAGCCATCGCGATGCTGGAGGAAGAAGGCCTGGCCCAGGTCTTCGCGCGGCACCAGCGTTGGGCCGAAGGCGTGCGCGCCGCCGTGCGCGCCTGGGGCCTCGAGATCCAATGCGGCGACCCGGCGCTGTTCTCGCCGATCCTCACCGGCGTGGTGCTGCCCGCGGGCGTCGATGCCGACCGCGTGCGCCGCCTGATCCACGAGCGCTTCGATCTGTCGCTGGGCATGGGCCTGGGCAAGGTGCGCGGGCGCATGTTTCGCATCGGCCATCTCGGCGACAGCAACGACCTGACACTGCTGGCGGCCATCGCAGGCTGCGAGATGGGCCTGAAGCTGTCGGGCGTCGCGCTGGCCGGCAGCGGCGTGCAGGCCGCGATGGATTTCTATGCGTCGCACCCGCAGCGCGCCTCGCTTCAGGCCGTGGCCTGAGCATCGATCGACAGGGGAGACGAGCATGCAACGACGTTCCTTCATCCGCGCCACCGGCGCGGCCGCCGCCACGCTGGCAATGCCTGCGGTGCGCGCACAGCAATGGCCTTATGGGCCGGTGCGCATCATCGTCGGCTTCCCGCCCGGCGGCGGCACCGATGCGCTGGCGCGGGTGGTCGGGCAAAAGCTCGGCGCGATGTGGGGCCAGCAGGTGATCGTCGAGAACAAGGCCGGCGTGGCCGGGGTGCTGGCGGCCGAGTACACCGCCACGCAACCGAGCGACGGCAGCACGCTGCTGATGGCGCACATCAACAGCCACGCGCTGGCGCTGAGCCTGCAGCCCAAGCTGCGCTACAACATCGAGCGCGATTTCGTGCCGATCGTGCTGGTGGGCGTGACGCCGAACCTGCTGATCGCCAACCCGGCGCAAAACGCCAAGACGGTGAAGGACATCGTGGCGCTGTGCAAGGCCCAGCCCGGCGCGGTGAGCTTCGGCTCGGCCGGTTCGGGCTCGGCCCAGCACCTGGCGCTGGAGATGTTCAAGTTGCGCGCCAAGGTCGATGCCCTGCATGTGCCGTACAAGGGCAGCGGCCCGCTGCTCACCGACCTGATCGGCGGCCAGATCCAGTACAGCTTCGAAACCATGACGGCGGCCACGCCGCATGTGAAGAACGGCCGCGTGATCGCCGTTGCGCAAACCCGCACCAAACGCGCCAAGGGCCACCCCAGCGTGCCGACGATGCAGGAAGAAGGCTACGAGGGCTTCGAGGCCACCACCTGGTACGGCCTGGTCGGGCCGGGCAAGCTGCCGACCGTGATCGCGCAGAAGATCAACCGCGACGTCAACACCGTGCTGGCGATGCCCGATGTGCAGGAAAAGATGGACACCTACGGCGCCGAAGACGGCGGCGGGTCGGCCGAGAAATTCGCCCAGTTCATTCGCACCGAGCAGGCCAAGTGGGCCAAGGTGGTGAAGGAAGCCGGCGTCAAGATCGAGTCGTGAAATGACGGCCCCAAGCTCGCTGCGCTCGCGCCCCCCGAGGGGAGCTCAGGCCGCTTGGGAGCGGCCCTGCGCGGCCTGAGGCCCGTGGCGCTGCCACTTCTGCACCGCTGGAGCGCCGTGCAACTGGCGCGGGCGCTGGCCACCCGCGAGCTGAGTGCGGCAACGCTGGCCGAGGCCTTGATCGAACGCAGTGCGGCGCTCGATGCGCGCTTGCAGGCTTGGGTGCACTTCGATGCGGCCGGCGCGCGCCGCCGCGCCCGCGCGCTGGACAAAGCCGCGGCCAGCGGTGCACTGCACGGCCTGCCGTTCGCGGTGAAGGACAACATCGACACCGCGGGGCTGGTCACCGCCCATGGCTCGCCGATCTACGCCGGCCATGTGCCCGCGGTCGATGCGGCCTGCGTGGCACTGGCGCGCGCGGCCGGCGCCTGGGTGCTGGGCAAGACGGTGGCCACGGCCTTCGCCAACATGGTGCCGGCCGCCACGCGCAACCCGCACAACCTCGAGCACACGCCCGGTGGCTCGTCGAGCGGCTCGGCCGCCGCGGTCGCGGCCGGCCTGGTGCCGCTGGCGCTGGGCACGCAGACAGCGGGGTCGGTGATCCGCCCGGCGGCGTTCTGCGGCATCGTCGGCTACAAGCCCTCGCCGCGGCGCATCCCGCGGGCCGGCGTGAAGGCCAACTCCGACACGCTCGACGAGGTCGGCGTGCTGGCGCGCAGCGTCGACGATGCGTCGCTTTTGGCCCGCGTGCTGAGCGGCCGGACCGGTGCGCCGCTGCCGAGCACCCAGGCCTTCGCGCCGCGCATCGGCGTGACGCTGATGGCGTCGCCCACGCTGCTGTCGCCCGCGATGGCGGCAATGCTGGCGGACTGCGCACAGCGTCTGTCGCGCGATGGCGCGCAGGTTGCCGATGCCGTGTGGCCACTCGCCTTCGAGCCGCTGTTCGACGCCCAGCGCTGCGTGCAGCAGTACGAAACCGCGCGCGCACTGGCGCCCGAACTGCAGTACCGACGCGCGCAACTGCCTCCCGTGCTGGCGGATTTTCTCGAGCAGGGAGGCCGCATCGACGCCGCCGTCTACGCTGCTGCGCTGGCCTGTGGCCGCGTCGCAGTCGAGGCGATCGAGACGCTGTTCGCCGAGGCCGATGTGTTGATTGCGCCGGCCGCGCCAGGCGCTGCGCCGCGCGGTCTGGCCAGCACCGGCGACCCACACTTCAGCCGGCCGTGGCAGTTGCTCGGCTGCCCGTGCATCGCCTTGCCCGGCGGCATCGACGGCGCCGGCCTGCCGCTGGGCCTGCAGCTCGTCGCCCGGCCGAACGACGACGAGCGCCTGTTCGCCGCAGCCGCCTGGGTTGCGGGCGCGCTGGACACCGCGGCGATCAGCCACGGCCGCTGCCTGGACTGAGCGGGGCAGTGGCTGCGCGTGTCGGCGTTGTCCGACAGCGCTGCGGCCGTGCCGCCGATGGCGCGCAGCGGCGCGGCACGCGACAGTCCAGGCCAGAGACGGCGCTGCCCCACGCGCTGCGTTGGAGTTGCCATCAATACACCGATCCCTTCCGCAGACGGCACGGCCGACGTTCCACCGCGGGTCGCCACGCGCCCCTTCTGCGACGGCGAAGAAGACTGCATCGGCTACGAGTCGGTGCACCCGCTGACCTGGCTGCCCCCCACTCCCGGAGATACCCCATGCCCACCGTGAACGAAATCATGTCCACCGATGTCAAGTTGATCGAGCCCAACGCCACGCTGCGCCGTGCCGCGCAATTGATGCAGGAACTCGATGTCGGCGCGTTGCCGGTGTGCCGCGGCAATGTGCTGGTGGGCATGGTGACCGACCGCGACATCACCATCCGCGGCGTCGCGGCCGGGTTGTCGCCCGACACCGCGCGCGTCTCCGAGGTCATGACCGACGAGCTGCAGTTCTGCACCGTCGATCAGGACACCGAGGAGGTGATGCGCACGATGGGCGACGCCCAGGTGCGGCGCCTGCCCGTCGTCAACCTCGACAAGGAGCTGGTCGGCATCGTCTCGATCGGCGACTTGGCGCTGCGCCAGGCGGGTCACATCGACAAGGCGGTGCGCGAGATTTCCGCGCCGAGCCCCTAGGCCGCAGTCTTTGCCGCCTTGAAGGCGTCGGAGAAGCAGAATTGCTCCTCCAGCCCCTGTGCGATGAAGGCCGGCACTGCCGCCTCGACCATCTGCACCGAGCCGCAGGCGTAGACCTCGTAGCCACTGAGGTCAGGGTGGTCGGCGAGCATCGCCGCGTGCACGAAGCCGCGGCGGCCGGGCCAGGGATCGCCGGGCGCGGCGTTCGACAGCACCGGCACGACTGAGAAGTTCACGTGTTCGCGCTGCCAGCGCAGGGCCAGCTCGAGCGCGTACAGATCCCCGGCTTCGCGTCCGCCCCAATAGAGTTGCATCGGCCGTTGCAAGTTGCGCTGGAAGGCGTCTTCGACGATGCTCTTGATCGGCGCGAAGCCGGTCGCGCCGGCCACGAACAGGATCGGCCGTTCGCTCTCGTTCAGCGTGAAGCGGCCGAGCGGGCCTTCGAAGTCGATCGCGTCGCCGGCCTTCATCGTGGTGAAGACCTGCGTGGTGAACCGGCCGCCTGGAATGAGCCGCACATGCAGCTCGATCAGGGCGTTGTCGTGCGGCGCGTTGGCGAACGAGAACGCGCGACGCTGCTCATCTTTCGCGTCACCGAGCACGATGTTGATGTACTGACCGGCGGTGAACGCGATGCGCTCGCCATCCGGCAGCGCGATGCGCAGGCGCATCACGTCATCAGTCAGGCGCTCCAGGCTGTCGATGCGGCCGTGCCAGCGGCGTGCGGCCGAGGCGGCGCCGAGCGTCGGCACATCGACTTCCAGCTCCACGTCTTCGAGCGCCACCGCGCAGCACATTAAAGCCTGGCCGCGCGCGCGCATCGCGTCGGTCAGGGCCGCGGGCTGGTAGGGCCCGAGGTCGACGTGGCCATTGAGCACCGTGCACAGGCATTGGCCGCAGCCGCCGGCGCGGCAGTCGTAGGGAAGGGTCAGGCCAGCGCGCAGGCCGGCTTCGAGCAGGGTTTCGCCAGCGCGCGCTGGTACGGGCAGCGCGCCCGGGTGCATCGTCAGGTGCAACTCGTGGCGTGGGCCGCGCCGCGGCGGCAACCAGGGCAGCGCCACCAACAACAGTGTGCCACCGCCGACGAGGGCCCACACGGCGGCCAGCGGCCAGGCATACACCAACGGGTAGAGCGCGAGCAGGAACCAGTCGAGTTCCAGCGTGGTGGGCGCCAGGGCCAGGTTCGCCGCACCGCCCTGACTGGCGACGGGCTGCACGAGGGCCAACACCAGCAGCATCGCCAGCACCGCCAGCGCGATCGGCCGCGGCGGCTGCAGTTGGGCCTTGGGTACGCGCTGCACATGGACCCACATCACGAGCAGCGCCAGCAGCGGCACGCCGATGTGGATGAACACCAGCAGCGAGAAGAGCCGGTCGCTGACGCTGGCCGGCACGATGAAGTTGCGAATCAGCGAGCCGCCGAAACCGGGCAGCCAGTCCATCCACTCGAAGCTGGCCTGGGTGACGAACTGCGCCAGCCGGTCCCAGGGCAGCATGTAGCCGTTGGCGCCGGCCGCGTAGACCAGCCAGACCAGCGCCACACCGGTGACCCACGAGAACCAGCGAAAACCGCGCAGGCGGTCGAAGGCGAAGTAGCGCAGTGCGTGCACCGCCATCGTGGCCACCATCGCGTCCGAGGCATAGCGGTGGACGCTGCGCAGCACGCCGCCCGCGTACCACTGGCCGTCGGTCAGCGCCTGCACCGAGCGGTAGGCGCCATCGACGCTGGTGTCGAAAAAAGCGTAGAGGTACAAGCCGGTGGCGCCGACGACCCAGAACAGGAAGAAGATCGTCGCGCCGAGGTGGTACAGCGGGTTCAGCTTGTCGCCGAAGGCGCGGTTGAACAGCGCCTCGGCATGCATGAAGCCCGCGCGCAGCAGGCGCTGCAGGGCTTGCATCATTTCGAGGCGGGTTTGTTCGCGGCCGGGAGCGCCGCGGCTTCGTGCAAGAACTGGTTGGCGTGCTGAGCCGTGCCAGCTTGCACGGCCTGCCACACGCGCGGCGGGAAATCATCTGGCAGCAGGGCCTGCACCCGCGCGAAGGCTGCGTCGACATCGAGCGCCATCGCGATCATGTGGTGCCACACGCCCTCGGCCCCGCATCGCTGTGCCAGCGCCATCCAATGGCGCGCGCGAATCTCGTGCAGCTTGTAGTGGGTGTTCTTCGAGTGCAAGGCCATCGCCAGCTTGGCGCCACGCTCCGGGACGAGGTTCGGGCCCTTGCCGATGATCGGCCAGGCCGAGATCACGTCGTACAGCGGTGTCAGCGCGAAGCTGCCACCGCGACGGTGGAAGAGGGAGAAGTTCTTCGCGTGCCCATCGGTCGCGGCCAGCAGCCAGAACGCAAGCTGCGTGAGCACGAAGCGCGCGCGGTCGCCGTCGGGCTGTTCGCTGCCGGCCAGCAGATCGAGGCAGGTCTGCATCGAGGGGCCGCCATCGGTTTCGTACTTGAGTGTCGGCGCCGTGCCGGTGGCCTGGCACAGGTCTTCCTGCGGCAGGCGGGCGATCCATGCGCCCTTGCGTGGGCTGAATCCGGCCTTGTTTTGCGCGCCCGGCGCGGTGCCCTGCCAACGCCGGTCGAAGCGCTCGACCACCAGAGCCTGCTGCCCGCCGAAGCGGGCCATTTCGGTATTTGCCACCGGCAGGCCCAACTCGCGCACGATCTGCACGCACAGCCACTCGTTCTCGACCGAGTCGCTCAAGTCGGCGCGCAGGTTGCCCACCAAGCCGAGTGGTAGCTTCAGGATATGGGTGGTGGGGGTGGCGCCGTGCGGCCGACGCCATCTGCCGCCGAAGCGCAACAGCGCAGTCTTTTCCTGCGCGCCGGCAATCGAGATGCGAAAGTTGTCGTCGTTGTCGTGGCGCTGCCCCAGCGGCAGCGCCGAGCGGGCGTCGGCCAGGATGCGCTCGACCTGAGCGTCGTCTAAGGGCTCGGACTGAACTCGGTCCCAGCCTTGCGGCTCCATGCCTTCCGGCAGCAACTGCACGGCGCCGACGCAGTCGCGGCCAATGGCGGTCAGCAGGTCGAACGCGGCGGTGGACCGGGTCTTGAAGCGCGTGGCCAGACGCTTGCGAATGTCGGCGCTGTCGGGAAGCAAGTTGTCGAAATAGTGGGCTACAACGTCACCGCGGTGTTCGCTGTTCCCGGCGGTGATGGGCAGCGACAGCGACAGTGCTCGCACCGACGGCGAGCGCGTCCACTGGGCGTCGTACGTGAAGGTCGGCACGCCGCTGCGCGTGGCGGTCCAGGTGCCGACATGCTCGCCGTTCATCCAGATTTCGAGGGCCGCCATGGCTACCAGACTTCTTTGTCTTTGTCGCTCGCCGGTGTGGCTTCTGCGGTCAGTTTGCCGACCGCGCCCGTGGCGGAAAGACCCTCGAGTTCGACCTTTGCGTCCTGTGAGCCCTGCACCTGAAATTGATCCAGCATCACGCCCACGCCCAAGGCGGCGAGCACCCTCAGGAGCTGCTCGACGCTGATCGACAAGGGTTCGCCTTCGATGCGGGCGACACGCGCCTGGCTGAGGCCCAGGCGCCTGCCGAGTTCGGCCTGGCTCCAACCTTTCGCCTTGCGAAGTGCCCGCAGATGACTCGACAACTGCGACGGGATTTGGAGGCGTTGGCCCATGCTGCAATATATGCTTTAAGCAGCATACATGGAAGTCATGCTTGATCCGAAGTACATGAAATGCTTCATCAAGCATAATGACCAGTTATGCTGAATGAAGCATTACTTGTCGCCGATGCCCGCAACACGCCTGCGTCAAGGCGCGCACCGCTTGGCATCCCGTCGTGCGCGCAGTGCACTGAGCACCACCACCACGAACAGCAGGCCGCCGACGATGGCGACCAGGCCGCCCAGGCCCATCAGGCCCATGCCGGCGACTTCGCCCGCGCTGCGCAGGACCTGCTCGCTGCCGGCCACCTTGCGCTGCACGCCGTAGCCGCCCGACCAGACCAGGCCGGCGATGTGCATCAACTGGCCCACGGCGTACAGGATCGGCTGAGCCACCGCCAGCCGGCCCTGCGGCGCGCGCCAGCCGAGCTGGGGCAGCAGCAGATAGACCAGGCCCATCAGCGCCAGCGTGACGCCGACGATGCAGCCGTGGTAATGCGCGGGGATCGTGACATTGCTGCCGCCGATGAACAGGCCGATCACGCCGCCGGCGGCAAACAGCAACATCGACGACCACAGCGCGGCGCGCAGTGGTTGGGCGGTGGGCGGCAGATCGCGCACGCGCGTCATCGCCAGGGCCACCGCCAGCGCCACCGGCAGGATCGCCAGGCCGCCGCCGAAACGCATCGCCCAGGTGTGCAAGGCGCGGTGCTCGACGCTGCCGACATCGTGCGCCAGGTAGGCGTACGGCGTAACGAAAACGCTGGCCAGCGCGAGCGCGAACAGCAGCACAACGACGCGCGGGCTGAGCGCGATGCGCGCGCCGCAGGCCTGGGCCAGCCACAGCCAGGCCGCCAGCATCAGCAGGGTCCAGGTGAACTGCAGCGCATGGCCGACGCCCCAGAACGCGATCTCGTAGTAGGCCTTGCCGTCGAGGGCGGTGGGCACCCGTGCCAGCGACCAGACCAGCGCGAGCAAGGCCACGGCGGCAGCAATGACGCTGGCATTGAGACCGAAGCGCAAGGCGCCGGCACCGCTGATGACTGTGCCGACGCGCTGCGCGGCCCACAGGCTGCGCAGCACCTGCAGCGCCGCTCCGGCGCCGAACAGCACCAGGCCGGCGTGGAACAACGGGCTCGTCAGCACCGGGATGTAGTTGGCCATGATCGGCGTGCCCGGCTTGGCGAAGGCGGCCAGCGACATCAGCAGCGTGCCGGCGGCGCACAGGCCCAGCGCGGCCCAGCTCCAGGCCGCGCCGCGCGCCGACGCATTCAAGCTCCAGAGCATGCCGGCGATGGCGCTGAACCAGACCAGCACCGACAGATCGACATGCACCACCAGGGCGACGCGGAAGAAATCGGCCGCCGGCAACCAGGTGTTGACGCCGGGCGTGCGCGCCGCCACCAGCAGCAGCGAGAACAGGCCCGAGCCGATCAGCGCCACCAGGCCGAGCCAGAGCCAGCCGCGCGCCAATGCGCGCTGCGTGTCGCTGGCGAGTGGCAGGCTGTACTCGGCGTCGGCGGATACAGCGACCGGCAGCGCGCGCTGCGGGCGGATCGATGTGGTGGTGCTCATTGCAACGTGATGCCGCCCTTTTCGGCGTCGAAATCGATCACCAGCACCTGCGCCGGCGCGAGCGTGACGGTGGCCTCGCGCTGGTAGGTGAATCCGGGCCGGCGTGCGTCGTCGTTCAGGCGCACGGCGATGCGTTGCTCACCGGCTGGCACGACCAGCCGCTGGTACACGGCCGAAGCGCCATCGCGCGAAAGGCCCGACGGCGCCGCGCTGCGACGCAAGGCCGTGACGCCGCCGATATCGACTTCGACGCTGACGGCAGAACGCTCGCGCGGGCATTTCATCGGCGCGCGCATGTTCGGCGGCAGCTTGGCCAGCTCGGCCTCGGACTGCGCGCGGCACTCGCCCACCGGCTTGCCGGTGTGGGTGAAGCTGAGCTTGATCAGCGCCAGATCGGGGGCCAAGTGCTGGTAGATCGGCCACTGCGAGAACACGCCGATGACCAGCGCGAACAGCCCGTAGAGCAGCAACTGGCCGACCCAGGCTGTGGCGGGCAAGTCGGGGCGTTTCGATGGCGCGTCAGGCATGGCTGCTGGCCTTCGGTTTGGGGCCCATTGAATCGTGGATGCCGCGTACGCGTTCGCGCAGGCGAGCCAGTGCGCGGCGAAGCGGCTCTTCTTCGCCGGCATCGGCCCAGGCCACTTCGAGCCGCTCGCGCGGCACTTCGGTGCGCAGGTGCGGCTCGCGCAGGCCGAGCAGCCGCTCTTCGGTCCAACGCGTGCCCAGGCGGAACTCGCAGCCGCCCGGCTGGCAGCCGCTGACCAGGACGCCGGCCGCGCCATCGCGCAAGGCGTACTCGACGAAGGAGGGCGGCAACTGCCCCGTGCAGACCAGGCTGAACGCGGCCACGTCGGGGCCGGCGAGCGGCGCGACCGCGGCGCCGTGGTCGCAACCGAAGACAACGATCGGGCGCTCGACCGTCAGCGCCGCCAGGCCGCGCTGCATGCGCTGGCGCAGGGCACCGATCGGCGACGACGGCAGGTCGATGCCGGTCACCAGCTCGGCGACGCTGCGAAACGGCGTCGACGACGGGCAGGCCCCGGCGCAGATGCCGCAACTCGTGCACAGGTCGGCGTCGACGACCGCGATCTGTTTGCCCAGTTTCTGGTTCGGGTGCGGCGCCATCGTGACTGCGGCGAACGGGCAATCGGCGAAGCAGCGCCGACAGCCGTTGCAGTTGGCGGCGTCGACCACGGCCACCGGCAAGCGTGCCGGCTGCGGCAGGAAGGGCAGCGCGAACAGCGTGAGCAAACCGCCGCCGACCAGGGCCCAGGCCGCTTCGGGCGACACCGCTTCGGCCAGAGGGTGGACGAACAGCAGCAGCCAATCGAGCCGCAGCGCCTGCGGCACCGTGGCCAGATCGGCCGGCGCGTGGCTGGTCACCGGCGCCGCAACGGCCAAGACCATCAGCGTGAGCAGCAGCCCGGCGCTCAGCGCCCGCGGCGGCCACACCGCGGCGTGCGTCAGGCGCTGGATGTGGAACCAAAGCGCGAACAACAACAGCAGCGGCACGCCGAGGTGGACGAAGACGAACAGTGAAAACAGCCGATCGCTCACCGCACCCGCCGCGAGGAAATTGCGCGCCAGCGGCGCGGCCAGCAGTGGCAGTGCGTCGAGCCACTCGGCCGTGGCGATGGCCGAGTACTGGCCGAGCTGGTCCCAGTGCAGCCAGAAACCACCGATCGCGCTGGCGAACACCAGCGCGATCGGTGGCAACCCGGTCAGCCAGGAGTAGCGCCGCACGCCGCGGTAGTGGCCGTGCAGCCATTCGCGCAGCAAATGCGCGGCCAGCAGGACAACGAAGCCATCCGCGGCATAGCGGTGCAGGCTGCGCAGCAGGCCGCCGAGCCAGGGCTGCTGCTCGGACAGATCGACGATCGAGCGGTAGGCGCCTGCGGCCGAGGTGTCGAGGAAGGCATACAGGTAGATGCCGCTGGCGGCGAGCAGCCAGAAGGCGAGAAAACCGAGGGCGCCGAGTTGGCGCAACGGGTTGGCCGGCGCGCCGAAGGCCCGGTCGAATATCTGCTCGAGCTGACGCCACGCGGCCAAGCCCAGTGGGCGGACTTCACTGAAGTGCCGCACGCGACAGCCTCGTCTCGCGGCGGCGGCGCAAGCGTTCGAGCAACAGGTACACGCCGACGCTGATGAAGAACGTCAGGCCGCCGGCGATCTCGAAAATCAACTTGGTGTCGTAGCGGTACCTGCCGGTT
Source organism: Burkholderiales bacterium (assembly GCA_031419635.1). Taxonomy (GTDB): domain Bacteria; phylum Pseudomonadota; class Gammaproteobacteria; order Burkholderiales; family Burkholderiaceae_C; genus CADEEN01. The sequence continues at coordinate 10,957 of JANOKY010000063.1, forward strand.
TCGGGGTCGTAGACGGTGCACAGGATGCGCACGCGCTCGATCAGGTTGCTCAGCCGCCCTTGCGGCGACAGCGGCGCGGCGCCGAGCAACTGGCGCAAGGGCTCGCCGAGTTGCTGCGCGCTCAGCCGATCGCCATAGACCTGGCTGTGGATGCGGCCCTCGGCGTCGACGACGGTCACGCCGAGCACATGGTCGAAGCCAGCCGGCGTGGCGGCATAGCGAAAACCGAACTCGCGGGTGAGCGGCTCGACGCTGGCCGCGGGCGGGCTGAGGAAAGCCCAGTTCGGCGCGTCGATGCGCTGCTGCGCGGCAAAGGCGCGCATCGCGGTCGGCGAATCGAAAGGCTGGTTGAAGCCGATGCTGATGACGTTGAACTGCCGCGCGCCGAACGCGACATCCAGGCCCTGCACCGCCTCGTGCAGCGCGCGCGTCTGCGTCGGGCAGACCTGGAAGCAGCCGGTGTAGATGAAGCTCACCAGCAGGGGCTTGCCACGGTAGCTCGACAAGCGCAGCGGCTGGCCATTGCGGTCGAGCAGGGTGTGGTCGGCGAGGGTGTTGCCGATGACGGCCTGGCTGGCGCGCAGGGCTTCTTTTTCGTCGAGCGCAGCCCCCCCTTCGACTGCGTTGGCGGTGGTGTTGAACAGGAGGGCGGCGAGCAGCAGCCCGCTAGCGCAAATGCTGTTCGGTTTCCGTTCGGGCTGAGGTATCGAAGCCCTGCGTGCCCTTCGATACCTCAGGGCGAACGGCTCGATGTGAACAGAGTTGCCGCTAGCGCAAGGCCGCATCGACTGCCACCGCCGCGAGCAAGGCGCTCAACTGCACCATCGACGCGAAGAACGACGCCATCGCGGTGGCGCGGCTCGGCGCGCGCGCCAGGGCCCGGGTCTTGCGCAGGAAGTAGGCGCCGCCGAGCACCGCGCCCACCAGCACGACAGGACCGGCGCCGAACAACACCGGCAGCAGCGACACCGCCACCAGCGCCACCGCGTTGGCATGCACGATGCGCGCGGCCCGCGGCACGCCCACGACCACCGGCAGCATCGGCACACCGGCGGCGGCGTACTCGGCCTGGTAGGCGATGGCCAGGCTCCAGAAATGCGGCGGCGTCCAGAGGAACAAAACAAGGGCCAGCAGCAGCGGCAGGGCGCCGAGCGTGGGCTCGACCGCCGCCGCGCCGGCCAGCACCGCGAAGCTGCCCGACAGGCCGCCGATGACGATGTTGACCCAGGTGCGGCGCTTGAGCCACAGCGTGTAGACCACGCCGTAGCAGAAGGCGCCGAGGAAGATGAACAGCGCCGCGACCGGGTTGACGAAGAACCCCGTTGCGCCGACCGCGGCCGCCAACAGCAGGCCGATCACGCCCAGCCACAGCGGTGAGGTCGACAGCGCGCCGCTGGCAAAGGCGCGGCGCCGGGTGCGCGCCATCAGCCGGTCGGTGTCGGCCTCGATGTACTGGTTGAACGCGCCCGCGCTGGCCGAAGCCACCAGCACCGACAGCGCGAGCACGAGGCCCTGCACGAAGCCGATCACCGGCCCGGGCGTGATCGCCAAGCCGGCCAGCGCGCTGATCATGATCAGCACGCCGATGCGCAGCTTGAAGATGCCGAGCACGAGCCGCAGGCGCAGCAAGTACGCCTTCCCAAGCGACCGCCGCGGATCTGGCTTTGCCAGGCCGCCAGCGGGCCTTGCAGGCCGCATGGCCGCGGGACGCGGCCATTCCTCGGCCCGTCCAAGCCGACGCAGGTCGGCTTGGAGCCGCGGGCCTCGGCCCCCTTGAGGGGGAGCGGCGAAGCCGCTTCGGGGGTGGGTCACGACAAACCCCACAGCGTCGACAGGTACTTCCAGTTGATGAAGTAGTACAGGATGAAGGCGAGCAGGAAGACCATCGCCAGCATGAAGGTGCCGGGG
>JANOKY010000064.1:0-7181 GCA_031419635.1 Burkholderiales bacterium
CCTTGCGGCGCAATCCGCCGCCGCATAATTCGCCACCCCCGCACACCCTGCCCCGCCCCATGGCCACGCTGCAAGACCTTGCCGAGCGCATCGACCGCCTGCTGCTGCGGCAGCAGGAATTGGCGCGCACCAATGCGCTGCTGCAAGTGCAATTGCGCGAGGTCGGCAGTGACCGCGACAGCCTGAAATCGCGCCTGACGGCGGCACGCGCACGCATCGACGCATTGCTCGAGCGCCTGCCGGCCAACAACGGCACGGGCCCCGGGAGCGGTGCATGAAGCAGATGGAAGTCAAGATCCTGGGCCAGAGCTACATCCTGGCGTGCCCCGAGGGCGGCGAGGCCTCGTTGCTGGCCGCGGTGGCCAGTGTCGACAACGAGATGAGCAAGATCCGCGATGCCGGCAAAGTCAAGGCGCGCGAACGCATCGCGGTGCTGGCGGCGCTCAACCTGGCCTACCAGTTGGCCGAGCGGCCGGCCGCAGCGCAGGCCGGCGCGGCGCGTGGCAAGGACAACGCTGTAGTCAGCGGTGCGGACAGCGTGCAGATCGACACATTGCTGGCCCGCATCGATGCTGCATTGGGCAGCGACGGGCACCTGTTGTAGCCGTAGAATCTTCCCCGTCTGCCGCGTTCGCGCGGGTCTTATATTTCCTAGAACCGATGCTCTATGAGCAAGGGCTTGGAACATTGCAGGGCTGGTGTGAGCGTCTCGCGTCAGATGAACCCGAAGCCCTGCTGACCTCGCCCACCTGAACTATCCCAAGGGTTCAGGAATGCGGTCCGTGAGGGCGCGGCAGAGACCGCCCCTCCACAGTTTTTTTCCTCGCACGCCATGGCCCATTGGCTGATGAAGAGCGAGCCCGGCGAGTGCAGCATCGACGACCTGGTGCGCCTGGACCAGGTGCCCTGGACCGGTGTGCGCAACTACCTGGCGCGCAACTACATGCGCGACCTGATGCGCGTGGGCGACGGCGTGTTGTTCTATCACTCCTCGTGCCCCGAGCCCGGCGTCACCGGCCTGGCCGCGGTGGCAACAGTGGCCTACCCCGACGCGACCCAGTTCGATGCCAATAGCAAGTACCACGACCCGAAGTCCAAACCCGAAGCGCCGCGCTGGTGGCATGTCGACGTGAAGCTGGTGCGCAAGACCACGCTGCTGTCGCTGGCCGAGATGCGCCAGCAGCCCAAGCTGGCGACGATGCAGGTGCTGGCGCGCGGCAATCGCTTGTCGATCACGCCGGTGAGCGCGGCCGAGTGGCGCGCCGTGCAAGCCCTGCTGGCCGCGTCGCCATGACGCTGTGGGGGATCGAACCGCTGCTCGTCGTCGAGCTGCTGGCCCTCGGCATCGGCGCCGGTTTTCTGGCCGGGCTGCTGGGCGTGGGCGGTGGCATGGTGATGGTGCCGTTCCTGACGCTGATCCTGAGCCAGCGCGACGTGGCCGCCGACCTGGCGGTGAAGATGGCCATCGCCACGGCGATGGCGACGATCCTGTTCACCTCGCTGTCGACAATGCGCGCGCACCACCGCCGCGGCGCGGTGCGCTGGGATCTCGTGCGTGGCATGGCGCCGGGCATCGTGGTCGGCGGCCTGGCCACTGGCGCGGGTGTCTTTGCCCTGGTCAAGGGCCAGGCGCTGGCGCTGTTCTTTGCCGCGTTTGTCGGCTACTCGGCAACCCAATTGCTGCGCAGCGCGGCGCCCAAAGCGTCGCGGCAGTTGCCGGGCCCGGCGGGCCTGGCGGCGGCCGGTGGCGGCATCGGCTTGCTGGCCGGGCTGGTCGGCGCCGGAGGGGCCTTCATTGCGGTGCCCTTCATGACCCGCTGCAACGTGCCGATCCACAACGCCGTGGCCACCGGTGCCGCGATCGGTTTTCCGGTCGCGCTGGCCAGCACCGCGGGCTACATCGTCAGCGGCTGGTCGCTGCCGTCGGCGCTGCCCGGTGCGCTGGGTTATCTGTACCTGCCGGCGCTGGCGCTGATCGCAACGGCCAGTGTCCTGACCGCGCCTCTGGGCGCGCGCATGGCGCACACGCTGAACACGCGCCAGTTGCGCCGCATCTTTGCCGTGATGCTCTACGTGCTGGCCGCCGACATGCTGCGGCGCGGTCTGCAAAGCTGACAGCTATACAGGGTCGAAGCGGATGCTGGCCAGCGTGACGTGATTGCCGCCGCGCTGGCGGGCTTCGGCCAGCGCCGTGTCGCAGGCCGCGCGCAACTCTTCGTGGCTGTGGGCAGTGTGCGGAAAACTGGCCACGCCCATCGCCACCGTGAAGCCGATGTCGCGCCCCTCATGGGCCACGATTTGCGTCGCACACTGGCGGCGCAGGCCCTCCATGCGCGAATGCGCGGTAGCCAGGCCGACGCCCGACAGCAACACCGCGAAGCGGGTGTCGTCGAAGCGGCATGACGCATCCATTGCCCGGGTGTTGCCGCGCAGCAGGCGGCCCAGCGCCTCATACACCCGGGTGCGCGCCGCGCTGCCGAGCGCCAGCACGTCGGGGGCCAGCGGGTCGAGCTCAATCGACACCAGCGCGAACTCGCGGTGCTCGCGTGTCGACAGGTCGACCTCGCGGCGCAACTGGTCTTCGAAGTGGGCGCGGTTGTACAGACCCGTTTCACTGTCGCGCAGGGTGTGGTCCTGCATCTCGCGACGCAGTTGTTCGTTGGCCCGCTGCTGCTGCTCGAGCTGCTCGATCGCCGCCGCGCGCACGGCCTCGCGACGCCGCAGCGGCGCCAGGTCACGCCACACCGCGGCCAGGACCACTTGCCCGTCACTGCATTCCAGGCGCTGGCGCAGGACGCTGAACTCGCGCCGGGCGCCGCGCCAATCGAACTTGTGCTCGCTGGTGAACGGCCCGGGCTGCGCGAGCGCCGCCTGGCCGGCACTGCGCAACGCTGTCGCCAGCGTCGCCTCGAACAGGTCGGCGTCACCGTGGCCGAGCAGGTCGCCCGCGTTGAGCCCCAGCCAGTCGAGGACCGTCGCATCGGCGTGCAGGTAGGCGCCGCGGGCGGTATCCTGCAGGGTCAGCCCGTCGCCGTCACGCCGCAACAGGGATGGCAGCAGGCCTCCCAGCGCCGCGCGCCACGGTGCGGGCAGGGTGGCGGTCGGCGTGGCGTCGAGAGCGAACGGAGCGGATGGATCGGGCGTCATGGTGGGCAGGCGGGCAGCAGCCAATGGTGTGGTGCGAATCGCAGTCAGGCAAGGCGGATCGTCACCCACCCCCCTTGAACCGGCAGTCGCTTCCCTAGCTTGAAGCCAGTGGCAAGGTAGCCACGGGCCGATCACAAGCCGGCCGCTGCGGCGCATGGGTCGGCAGGCCGGCGATCCTGGCTATAATCGCGGTCTTTGCTGGCAAACCTGCGCGCTCGATTCGCAGCTGCGATTGCGAAGCCTCCAGCCGGTCGAACACCGAGCGCCACCCCCGAAGGATCACCTGTTTCATGACCACGATTCGCGTCAAAGAGAACGAGCCGTTCGACGTCGCCCTGCGCCGTTTCAAGCGCACGATTGAAAAGCTGGGCCTGCTGACCGACTTGCGCGCCCGCGAGTTCTACGAAAAGCCCACCGCCGAGCGCAAGCGCAAGAAGGCCGCGGCCGTCAAGCGCCACTTCAAGCGCGTGCGCTCGATGCAGTTGCCCAAGAAGATGTACTGAGCGGGCAGCAGCCAGCACCCGATCGATGAGCCCGCGCGGGACACCGCCGCGGGCTTTGTTCTTTGCCGAAACCTTGTCCAGAGGCCCTTGCCATGAGCCTGAAAGACCGCATCACCGAAGACATGAAGGCCGCCATGCGGGCCAAGGACGGCCCGCGCCTGCTGGCCATCCGCATGCTGCTGGCGGCGGTGAAACAAAGGGAAGTGGACGAGCGCATCGTGCTCGACGACACGCAGTTGGTGGCCATCGTCGACAAGCAGATCAAGCAGCGCAAGGACTCGATCGCTGCCTTCGAGCAGGCCGCGCGCAGCGACCTGGTCGACAAGGAACGCGCCGAGTTGCGCGTGCTCGAGGCCTACCTGCCGCAACGCCTGTCGGTCGACGAAGTCGCGGCGGCGGTGGCGCGCATCGTGGCTGGCATCGGAGCGACCGGGCCGGGTGACATGGGCAAGGTCATGGCCGCGGTCAAGGCCGAGCTGGCCGGCAAGGCCGACATGGGCCTGGTCTCGGCCGCGGTGAAGGCCGCATTGGCCAAGTAGCCTGCAATCCATGAGCGCCCCTTTGCCGCTGCGCCGCGTGGCGCCCGATGTCTGCGTGGCACCGCAGTTGACCCCCGAGGCGATGGTCGAAGCCGCAAAGGCCGGCTTTCGCAGCGTCATCAACAACCGCCCCGATTTCGAGCATGGCCCCAACCAGCCGACCAACGCCGCGATCGAAGCTGCGGCGAAAGCAGCCGGCCTCGAATACCGCTTCCTGCCTGTGGCCGGCGGCTACCAGACGCCCGAAGAGATCGCCGCCTTTGCCAAGCTGCTGCACGAATTGCCGCACCCGGTGTTGGCCTTTTGCCGCAGCGGCAATCGCTCGGCCAACCTGTTCATGCAGGCACAGGCGCACTGATCCCGCACCCTGGCTGCGCGCCGTGCAGCATCGACTGCGGGCTTTCCCTGAAAGCGTCATCAAGATGAGAAATCCTGATGGCGTACTCGCTACAGTCCGGGCTGCGCCAGCGTGGCTGTCGCTTCTTCTGTGAGGAACGAGCGTGACCCCACTACTGAGACTTTCAGCCCTGATCGATCGCCTCAACGAGTTCGTCGGTCGTTGGGTGTCCTGGTTGATCCTGGCCGCAGTGCTGATCAGCGCGGTGAACGCTGTCGTGCGCAAGCTGTTCAACATGAGCTCGAACGGGTTCCTGGAGATCCAGTGGTACCTGTTCGCTGCCGTGTTTCTGCTGGCGGCCGGCTACACCCTGCTGCGCGGGGAACATGTGCGCATCGACGTGATCCTGGGCCGCTTCAGCAAGCGCACGCAGATCAAGGTCGAGGCCGTCTGCATCGTGCTGTTCCTGTTCCCCTTCTGCATCAACGTCATCACGCTGGTCTGGCCGCTGGTGGTCAGGGCCTACGTGACCGGTGAAATGTCGTCCAACGCTGGCGGCCTGATCCGGTGGCCGGTGTTTGCCATGGTACCGATCGGCTTCGCGCTGCTGCTGATGCAAGGCGCGTCCGAGTTGATCAAGCGGATCGCCTTTCTGAAGGGCCTGATCGATGACCCGACCAAGAAGAAAGCAGACATGACGGCCGAGGAAGAGCTCGCCGAATTCGTGCGCGCCAAGGCTGGGGGAGCGGCGCAATGATCGAATTCCTGTCGGCCTACATGGCCCCGATCATGTTCGGGGCCCTGATTCTCTTCCTGCTGGTCGGCTACTCTGTGGCCTTCTCGCTGGCCGCCTGCGGCCTGGTGTTCGGCCTCATCGGCGTCGAGCTCGGCCTGATGCCGGCCACGCTGCTGCAGGCCTTGCCGCTGCGCATCTTCGGCATCATGCAGAACGACACGTTGCTGGCGATTCCGTTCTTCACCTTCATGGGCCTGATCCTCGAACGATCGGGCATGGCCGAGGACCTGCTGGACACCATCGGCCAGTTGTTCGGGCCGATTCGAGGCGGCCTGGCCTATGCGGTGATCCTGGTCGGCGCGATGCTCGCGGCCACCACCGGGGTGGTCGCGGCATCGGTCATCGCGATGGGTCTGATCTCGCTGCCGATCATGCTGCGAACGGGCTACGACCGGCGTGTCGCATCGGGCGTCATCGCCGCCTCGGGCACCCTGGCGCAGATCATCCCGCCTTCGCTGGTGCTCATCATCATGGCCGACCAGCTCGGCCAGAGCGTGGGCGACTTGTACAAGGGCGCCTTCGTGCCTGGCTTTGTGCTGACCGGCTTTTACCTCGCCTACGTCTTGCTGGTGAGCCTTATCAAGCCGAGCTATGTACCCGCATTGCCGCTCGAGGCACGCACGATCCGCGAAGACAACGGCTCGCCCGGTCTGCGCTCGCTGGGCCTGTTGTTCCTGGCCTCGGTGTCGCTGGCGGTACTGTTCGCCAAGACGCGCCCGCCGGAAACGCCCACCGATGAGTTGATCGTGGTCTCGATGTGCGTCGGCGTCGGTGTGGCCTTCGTGCTGGCGGTGGTTAACAAGATCCTCAAGCTCGGCCTGCTGTCGCGCATGGCCGAGCGCGTGACCTTCGTCCTGATCCCGCCGCTCGGGCTGATCTTTCTGGTGCTGGGCACGATCTTTCTGGGCGTCGCCACGCCGACCGAAGGCGGCGCGATGGGCGCCACGGGCGCGCTGGCGATGGCGCTGGCGCGCAAGCGCATCGACCTGAAGCTGCTGCGCCAGGCGATGGACTCGACGATGAAGCTGTCATGCTTCGTGATCTTCATCCTGGTCGGCTCCACCGTCTTCAGCTTGTCGTTTCAGGCCGTTGACGGCTCCAAGTGGGTGGAGCATCTGCTCGGCGGTCTGCCCGGCGGCGCGCTCGGCTTCCTGATCGTGGTCAACATCCTGATCTTCGTGCTGGCGTTCTTCCTCGATTTCTTCGAGCTCAGCTTCATCGTCGTGCCGCTGCTCGGGCCGGTGGCCATCAAGCTGGGCATCGACCCGGTCTGGTTCGGCGTGCTGTTGGCGGTCAACATGCAGACCTCGTTCATGCACCCGCCGTTCGGCTTTGCGCTGTTCTACCTGCGCAGCGTCGCCCCCACCGAGGACTACACCGACCGCATCAGCGGCAAGCCCATCGCCAAGGTCACCACCGGGCAGATCTACTGGGGCGCGATCCCGTTCGTGATCATCCAGATCGTGATGGTCGGCCTGATCATCGCCTTCCCGGGCATCGTCACGCGCGATACGAACCAGGCCGCCGAAGGCAACCTCGACCAGTTGCAGCAACAGATCGACAGCGGCCTGGGCGCGTCGCAGAAGCCCGAACCCACCCTGCCAGGCGCCGACAACAAAGGCAAGGACGCACCCGAAGACCCGATGGAAGCCATTCGCCGCGCCAACGAGCAGGACAAGGCGAAGAAATAGGCGCCGCACAGACACGCGCCATGCGCCCATGAAACGGGGCCCCGAAGGGCCCCTTGCGCGGTGCAGCCTGGCGGCTTACAACTTCTGCGCCTGCATGAAGTCGTCGAAGCCGGCTTCGGTGAAGCGGAACCAGAGATTGGAATCGCGCCGGAAAGTCGCGTAGTCCTC
>JANOKY010000065.1:0-14034 GCA_031419635.1 Burkholderiales bacterium
CCGCAGCGTCGCGCTTGGCTACGAGGCGCGGCAGCCCTAGAACGGCAGCGCCCGTGACCGCGACAAGCGCCAGCGCAGCGGCGATGTATCCCGGCTTCGGCCATGCCCGCGCGGCGGCGGTCGGGCGCAGCGGCAGCGGGATCGCCGTGGGCGGGACCGCAGCGGCCTTGGGCAAGCGGTGCCGGGCCGGCGGCTCGGCATTCACCACCGTGCCCGACATCGTCGGCACGTCGAGCTCGGCCGCGGTCCAGCGCGATGCCGCCGTGACGTCGGCGAGGCAGGCATCAAGGGCGTGGGCGAAATCGCCTACGGTCTGGAAGCGGGCCGAAGGATCCTTCTCCAGCGCCCGCATCACGGCGGCCTCCAACTTCGGCGGCAGCTTGTCGACCAGGGCGCGCAGCGGCGGCGGCGCCTGCTCAAGCTGGGACTTCATCAGTTCGAAATCGTTCTGGCCGTCGAACGGCGCGCGGCCGGCCAGCAGCGTATAGAGCACGATGCCGAGCGAATAGATGTCGGAGCGCACGTCGGCCTGCCGGCCGCGAATCTGCTCGGGCGACATCGACCTCGCGGTGCCGGCCACTTGGCCGTGGCGCGTCAGGTGCTCATGGTTGTCGAGGGCACGGGCGATGCCGAAATCCATCACCTTCACCTGGCCGCTGTCGGACAGCATGATGTTCGCCGGCTTGATGTCGCGGTGCACGATGCCGCAGTTGTGCGCGTGCTCGATGCCATCGAGCGCTTTGCGAAAGAGGCTCAGCGCGCGCTCGACCGGCACCGGGCCGCCAGAGCGCACGAATTCGTCGAGCGAGATGCCCGGCACATATTCCATGACCATGAACTGGGTGTCGCCCTCGTGCAGGAAGGCGTGCAGGCTGGCGACGTTGGGGTGGCTGAGCTTGGCGTGGAGTTGCGCCTCCTGGCGGAAACGCTCGAGAAAGAGCGGGTCGCAGGCGAGCTCGTCGCGCAGGACCTTGATCGCGACCTCGCGCTTGAGCATCGTGTCGACGCCCTTGAACACCTCGCCGACGCCGCCTGCGCCCAGGCGCTTGGTGATCAGGTAGGCGCCGACGCGGCTGCCGACCAGCGCGCGCGGCTCGCCGCGCTGCGCCGGCGCGGCCTGGGCATCGTCGCCGGCCGGGCCGCTGCCCTGCACTTCGGGTGGAAGCTTGCTCTCCTGCGCAACCTCGACCAGGAAACGCGTTGCATCGTTGGCAATGCTCATGGGGACTCCCGAAGCAATGGGGTGGTGCCGGGCGGCGGGTGCCGTCCTCGACCAGGGCTTGAGTGGCGGTATCCGCCGACGCGGTTCACTTTTTCTGGCCGCGACGGGTTGGCCGCCCAAGAACTTTGAACCGCTCGCCCAGCGCCGGCAACCCAGGGGCGGTGACAAGCTCGGGGGGTGGCTCAATTCGGCGCGACAAACGGCGAATCCGGCGCCATCATTGCCCCGTCAGCGGCCCTGATCCTCAACGGGGGTGCAATGAAGCAGGCGATTCTTCTCTCCAGCCTCTGCCTTGGCATGCTGTGTGGTTGTGCGGATGTCCGCATTACCGAATACCAGCGCCCGGATGCCCCCGCGAAGTCGTCGTGGTCAAAGCCACCCGAGGGCAGCGTGTCGGCGGCCGACGCGGTCTCGCCGCTGTGGTGGACGGAGTTCCGCGACCCCACTCTGGACTCGCTCGTCACGAAGGCGATCTCGGGCAACTTCGACCTGAAGATCCTGGCCGCGCGCATCGATGTGGCCAACGCGCAGATTGCCGAAGCGCGTGCGGGCTCCTTGCCGAGCGTGGACATCGGCGCCGGTGCCAGCCTCGAGAAGAGCACCGGGCAGAAGTTCTCAAAGCAGTTCAGCCTGGGCACCCAGGTCACCTGGGATCTCGATGTCTGGGGCAAGGTCAACAAGGGCGTGGAGGCACAGACCGCCGAGTTCCGTGCCACCGAGGCCGATTGGCGCGCCGGCTACCTGACGCTGGTTGCCAATGTCTCGACCACCTACTTCCAGATCCTTCAGCTCGACGAGCAGATCGATCAGCAGCAACGCGCGCTGGAGAAAAACCAGCGCATCCTGAGCATCTACGTGAGCATGCGCGACAACGGCCTGTTGGCCGACACGCAGGTGCTGCGCCAGCGTGCGGAGATCAACCGCCTGAACAAGGATCTGCTGGAGCTGCGCCGGTCCCGCAGCCTGGCGGAGAACGCGCTCGCCACCCTGATCGGCGTGCCGGCCGGCGAATACAAGGTCCAGGCCGGACGGCTGCAGGAACGGGTGCGACTGCCGGCGGTACCTGCCGGCTTGCCGCTCGACCTGCTGGCGCGCCGGCCCGACATTGTCGCCGCCGAATTCCGCGTGCTGGAGTCGCACGATCTCGTCGGGCAGGCGAAGCTGGCGCAACTGCCGTCGATCAGCCTGACCGGGCGCGGCGGCTCGGCCAGCTTCTCGCTCGGCGACCTGCTGAAGTCCTTCACCTTCGGGTTGATGCCGAGCATCAACCTGCCCGCCCTCAACCCGGGCATCAAGGCGCGCGTGAAGACCAGCGAGGCCCAGAGCAAAGTGGCTGAACAGGACTACCGGCGCACGGTGATCGCGGCCTACGAAGAAGTCGAGAACGCGCTGGTCAGCCTCGATGCCCACCGGCAACAGAACGAGGAACTGCAAAGACAAGTCGATCAGCTCAAGCAGGTCTCGACGCAGACCGAAGCGCAGCTTCGCGCGGGCATGATCTCGCAACTCGAGGTCTTCGAGACCGAACGCTCCTTGCTGGCGGCACAACTCTCGTTGCTGGCGAGTCACCAGCAGGTGCTGACCGACACAGTCACCCTCTACAAGGCGCTCGGTGGCGGCTGGGCTCCCGTCAAGGTCGCGAATGCAGGTCGTTGAGAGGCGGTCGACTCCGCCAGCCGACGGAGCACCGATCGCCGACATGCAGGCCAGCGCCGATAACCCGCTCGACATCGTTCTCGAGCCGCTGTCGCGGCCGGCGCTGGGCGAGATTCGCGTCGAGGGCAGCCTGTTCGCCATCGGGCGAACCGAGCCGCCCTTCGCGTCGTACGACGACGACATCCGCGCCGCCCTCTCGCGACGCCATGCCCGACTCTTCTGCGAGGACGGCAAGGTCTATCTCGCCGATCTGGAGAGCACGAACGGCACCAAGGTCAATCGCGCGCGCATCCAGCAAAAGCCCTGCCGGCTGAACGATGGCGACGAGATCGGCTTCGGCGACGTGTTGTCGTACCGCGTGCGCATCGCGACGCGCACCGTCGAGCGCCGACGTTCCGCCCGTGGCCTGCGCCTGACCCTGACGCCGGCGTCCGACGGCGGCGAGTTGCAGCCGATCGTCATCACCCGCTTCCCGTTCCTCGTCGGCAAGGGCGACGCCGCGTTCGCGCGCTGCCGCGACCGGCACGGCCGGCAACTGAGTTACCTGTCGCGCCGCCATGCGCACATCTTCCTGAAAGACGGCGCCGCCCACATCGAAGACCTGAACAGCACCAACGGAACCTTCGTCGATGGCGAGCGCCTGCAAGAGCATGCCGTGCCGTTGCAGGACGGCGCCCTGCTGGCGTTCGGCGGCGAACATTTCGCCTACCGCGTGGGCCTCCAGGGCGCAGCCGAGGTCGACCTGGCCGACGCGGTCACGCGCGTACAGGGCACCGTGAGCCAGCCCGCCGATATCAAAGCCGCGCCGACCGACAAGACGACGTTCGTCGTGGCGCCCACCTCCTTCCTCGACATCTTCTGCATCGACGAGCAAAGCGAGCGCGCCGAGCCGAATCTCAACAACCAGCCCGCCGCCGGCGCCGCTGTGCAGGCGCCCGCCAAGCGCCGCACACGGGGTGGCCGGGGCGCGGCCCTGGCGCTCGAAATCGCCGCGGCCTTTGCCGGCAACGAGCGCGATGGCACCCGGCGGCACGTCTGGTGGAAAGGCGCGGCGCTAGCGGCCGTGTTGGGTGCAGTCGTGCTGAGCCTGTGGCTGTGGGGCAAGTCCGAGCGCGACCTGAAGGACGCCGTCGCCCGCGGCGCGTACGCGCAAGCCACACAACTGGCCGACCAGGCCCTCGCGCTGCGCCCCGACGATGGCGAACTCAAGGCCCTCGCCACCGAAGCCGCCCTCAAGGCGAACGTGCCCACCTGGCTCGACAAGCTGAAGGCCGGCGACTTCGACGGCGCGAAGGCCGTTCTCGCCGGCCTGTCGGCGCTCGGCCAGCGCAACCCAGAGCTGCGCCCGATGGTCGGCGAACTGCAATGGCTGGGCGACCTGCAACGGCTGGTGAGTGGCCGTGGCGGCGCCGAGGCGCCGATACGCATCTACGCCGACGAGGACCACATCGGCGCCCTGATCGAGCGCTGGAACACCAATACCGGCGAACACCAGCGCACCCTCGCCCGGATCGCGTCGCACGTGCCGCAGTTCGGTGCGCCGTATGCCGAGGCCCTGACCCACCTGCGCCGCCTGCAGAGCGATGCCACCGTGTACCTGGGTGCCATCCAGCGCCTGAAGGCTAGCATCGCCGCAGAACTCAACCGCGACAGCCCGGAAGCCCTGGAGGGCGTGCTGAAGGAATACGCCGACAAGTACCCCGGCATCGGCGGTCTGGACAGCGTGCGCCAGGACCTGGCCCGCTATATCGAGCTGCGCAGCGAGGCGCGCGCGCGCAAATCCGGCCGCCTGTTCGCACTGCTACAGAAGGCGCAGTTCCAGACGCCGCCGTTCCAGGAGGCTTCTCGCGCACTGGCCGCGAGCGGGCAACTGCCGCCGACGCCGCTGGTGCGGCAGTATGCCGCGGCCACCGCGGCGTGGAAGGAAGGCAATACCAAGCTGGCGCTGGCCGAGTTGCAGAAGCTGACGACGGGTCCCTGGGCCGAAGTGGCCAGCAAGGAACTGGAGCGCCGGCAAGCCGTGATGACGCAGTTTGCGGCGCTGCAGCCCTTGCGCACGGCGAGCGGCTATGGCGAGCAACTGCTGGCCTTCCGCGGCACGCTCGATGCCGAGGAAGATATCCACTTCGCACGCGCCACCGAGGCCGACCTGGCGCTGCAAAAAGACAGCGCACTGGTGCGCGCGCAGGAGTCGATGAACCGCGCCCGGGCCTTGTGGCAGGAGTACCGCAACGGCGGCGCGATCGACGCCAGGCAACGCATCGAGACGACGGTATCGAACCCGTACCGCGCACGCGCTCGCCTGCTGACCGAAGCCAACCGCCACGCGCAGCAGGCGATGCAGGTCGCCGCGCAGGTGAACGCGGACCGGCCCGCCCAATGGAGCATGATCCGCGACGAGATCAGGACCGAAACGGAGTTGCAGCGCAGCGCGCTGCTCGACCTGCGCAACGTCCTCGACCCGGAGTTGCTGAAGACCAAGCTGGCACTGCTCGGAGCGCGAAGCGATGACACACGAAAATCGCCTTAAACCCCTGGCCGAGGCGCTCGGCGACCACAGCAGCGAGGGCATTGCGATCCTGAGCGCGGAGCCGTGGCGCGTGCTCCACGCGGTGATCTACACCATGATCGGGCTGGTGCTGGCCGCGCTGGCCTGGTCCTTCGTTGGGCGGGCCGACGTGATCGTGACGGCGCAAGGCGCGCTGCAGCCCGACTCGGAACTGAGGCGCTTCTACGCGCCCGTCGATGGCGAGCTGGTGAACCTCTACGTCGCCGAAGGCCAGCCGGTGTCCAAGGGCGACGTGCTGGCCCGGCTCAACGCCCGCGGCGCGATCGAGGCCGCCACCAACGCCCTGCAGGCGCAGTTGAAGCTCGAGGACGCGGAACGCGACTGGCGAGTGTTCCCGGAAAAGAAGGCGCTGCTGGAGCGCAAGGCCGCCACGCTGCGCGAGGCGATGGAGCTGGAAGAGCAGCAGCACGCCAAGCGGGTCGCCCTCGGCACCTCCAGCGTGTCGCGGGTGCAGAAGGCGCAGGCCGACGAGGCGCGCACGAACATTGAGGAAGCCCGCCGCGCACGCGACGCGGCCAAGGCCGAGGCCGACAAGTTCGAGCGCGTCTTCGCGGTGCCCGGTGGCGGCGGCGTCTCGCAGATCCAGGTCGAGGCCAAACGCAATGCCTTGCAGGCGGCAGAGAACGCCTACCGGGTGGCGCAATCGCGGCTCGGCGAACTGGGTGGGCGGCAAAGCCAGGAATTTTCCCAGGCGCGGGCCCAGGTCGAGACCAGCGGGCAGGAGCTCAACAAGCTGCGCCTGCAGTACGAAGCGGCAACGACCGAGCTCACCAATGCCGAAGAAAAGTTGCGCCTGCAACTGCAGTCGGCGCGCCTGGTGGCCGATGCCGCGACCCGCATTCGCTTCGAGAATATCGACAAGGACAATTTCCTGCTGATCCTCGCGCCCGTGTCCGGCATCGTCACCGACGTCACCTCCACCCAACCCGGTGACAAGGTGCAGGCCAACTCGCCGCTCGGCGGCATCGCACCGAGCAACGCCCGCGCTGTGCTGCGGGTCGAGATCGCCGAACAGGACCGCGGCTTCCTGCGCGAAGGGCTGCCGGTCAAGCTGAAGTTCAGCGCCTTCCCCTATCAGCGCTACGGGCTCATCAACGGCACGCTGGACTACATCTCGCCGGCGACGAAGGTGGCGCCGCTGACCAAGCAGCCGGTCTATGAGGGCCGGGTGACGCTGGAGCGCGACCACTACCTCGTCGCCGACAAGAAATACCCGCTGCGCTACGGCATGACGGCCACCGCCGAACTCGTCGTGCGCGAGCGGCGTCTGATCGACCTCGCGCTCGATCCCTTCCGGGAGATCGGTGGCTGAGAGCGTGAGAGGCAAGCCAATTTGTTCGACGGCCAAGGAGCGAACCCCATGACCATCCTCGTGAAGATCGATGACGGCGCGATCGACGTCGCCGAGTTCCTGCGCACGCTGAAGCTGAACGGCCAGTTCGAAGGGCTCATCGAGCAAGTCGTCAGGGACCGGCTCACCGTCTACGCGGCAAAACGGCAGGGCCTGCAAGTGTCGGAAGCGGAAATCCAGGAGCGCGCCGACCAGTTCCGGCGCGTCCGCGGCCTGCATCGGGCTTCGGACACGAATACGTATCTCGACGCGATGCAGATCACGCTCGACGAATTCGAGGCCTTCGTGATCGACGGCCTGTACCAGGAAAAGATGATGGCGCAAGTCTGCAGCGACCAGGCCGCGCAAGCCTACTTCAACCTCAACTCGCCGCGCTTCGACAGCATCGAGGTCAGCCACATCGTGCTCGACGCCGAAGGCAAGGCCAAGGAGATGATGTCCGTGCTCGCCGACGACCCCGACAGCTTTGCCGAGATGGCCCGCGAGCATTCCATCTCCGATACGCGCGAGCAGGGCGGGACGATCGGCAAGGTGCTGCGAGGCTCGCTGCGAACCGATGTCGAGGCCAAGGTGTTCAACGCCGACGTCGGCGACCTGCTCGGGCCGTTTGCGTCGGCAGACCGCTCGGCCTTCGAGATCTTCCGGGTCGATGCGAAAAAACCGGCCCGACTCGACGAGGACGCTGGCATCGAGGTGAGGCGGCTGCTGCGCGAGGAATGGTTGCGCGCCCGGGCCCAGGCACATGTCATCAAGGCCTGCTAGGGCACGCTATTCCATGGACACGCAAAAGGCCTCGCCGTCCCACGCCGATTTTCTGGCGTCGGTGGATCTGTTTTCCGCATTCACGCGCGACGAGATCGATCGCCTGGCCGAATGCGCGCAATCGCGCTTTCTGGCCTTCGGCGACACCGTGTGCAGCGCTGGCGACACGGCCGACGGCGTCTTCGTGGTCAAGTCCGGCTCGATCCGCGTCTTCGCCGAAGAGGCCGGCAAGGAAGTCAGCCTGGGCGTGCGCAAGGCGGGCGACGTCTTTGCCGAGATCGTCATGCTGCGCGACTACCGGCACGAAGCCTCGGCGCGCGCCTCGGTGAAGACCGAGCTGCTGTGCATCCCGCGCGGCATCATCGCCCCGATGGTCGCGGCCAACCCCGCGGCCCGCGCCTACGTTGCCGGCTGCGTCGCGATCAGCTCCGCCGGCGGGCTGATCAGCCGCCTGTTCGATCTGCGCGGCAAGGTCGACAAGCGCGAGCTCGAAGAGTTCGTTCGCAGCGTCGGCGTGAAGCAGGTCAGCGCCGGCAAGGAAATCCTGAAGCAGGATTCGCGCGAGGACCGGCGCCTGTACGTCGTGCGCCACGGCGAGGTGCGCATCGTGCGCCAGGAGGAAGGCACGGAGTACCCGCTGGCCACACTGCGGCAGGGCGACACCTTCGGCGAAAAGGCCTGCCTGATGCGCAAGGAGCAGTTCGCCACGGCGATCGCGAACACCGACACCGCGCTGCTGGTGATCCCCGAGAAAAACGTCCACTTCATCCTCGACCGCAATCCGAAGTTGCGCGAGGCCCTGGAAGAGCGCGTGCGCGCCGTCGACAAGGAATTGCAGCGGCAAAAGAAGGTCGCCGAGCGGCGCAAGCAGCCGATGATGCTCGACCTGAAGTCCAAGCCCGAGCTCGGCGAGAAAGTCATCCAGCGCTTCGCCTGGGTCGAGCAGGCCGAGGAAATGGACTGCGGCGCGGCCTGCCTGGCGATGATCTGCAAGCATTACGGCATCGGCATCACGCTGGGCAAGCTGCGCGAACTGGCCAATGTGACGACGCAGGGCGCGACGCTCGACAGCCTGGCACGCAGCGGCGAATCGCTCGGTTTCACAACGCGCGGCGTGCAGTGCAGCTTCGACACGCTGCGCGGTTTCGACCTGCCGATGATCGTGCACTGGGAGGGCTACCACTACGTCGTGGTCTATGGCGTCTCCAACGGCCAGGTGTGGATTGCGGACCCGGCGCTCGGCTTCAGAAAACTGAGCCTCGAGGAGTTCGAGCGCGGTTGGAGCGGCACCTGCCTGGTCTTCACGCCCGGGCAGGATATGGCGCAGGTGGCCGCGTCACGCTCGCCCTGGGTGCGCTTCGCGCGCTACCTCACGCCCTACAAGAAGATCCTCGGCCACCTGGTGCTGGCGACCTTCGTGATCCAGATCCTGGGCATCGTGCCGCCGGTGATCATCCAGAACATCCTGGACGGGGTGATCGTGCACCAGAACGTGAGCCTGCTGCACCTGCTGATCGCCGGCCTGGTCATCTCGAGCGTCTTCACGCAGCTGATGGCGACGACCCGGGCCTTCCTGGCCAACTTCATGGTCCGCAAGATCGACTTCGCGATGATGTCGCAGTTCTTCAAGCACACGCTGTCGCTGCCCTACTCGTTCTTCGCCACGCGCAAGACGGGCGACATCTTCGCGCGCTTCCAGGAGAACCAGACGATACGGGCCTTCCTGACGGAATCCACCGTCACGACCGTGCTCAACCTGCTGATGATCTTCATCTACTTCACGGTCATGTTCTTCTACAACGTGAAGCTGACACTGCTGCTGATCGCCTTCGTCGTCCCGATCCTGGCCTTGACCGTGCTCGTCACTCCGAAGATCAAGGCCTATGCGCGCGAATCGTTCGCGGCGAGCACCGACGCGAAGTCGTACCTGATGGAAGCGCTCGGCGGGGTGGAAACCGTCAAGGGCATGGGCAGCGAGCGTCCGGTACGGCTGAAGTGGGAGAAGAAATACGCCAAGGCGCTCGAAGTGTCGTACCGCTCGCAGACGTTTTCCATCTGGGTCGGGCTGGCCGGGCAGTTGTTCAATGCCGCCACCACCATCGCCATTCTCTGGGCCGGCGCCAACCTGGTGCTGGCGCGCGAGCTCACGATCGGCCAGTTGATCGCGTTCAATGCGCTGATGGGCAGCGTGCTCGCGCCCTTGATGGGCCTGGTGGGGCTGTGGAGCCAGTTGAACGACGCGGCGGTGGCGATGGAGCGCCTGGGCGACGTACTCGACATCGAGCCCGAGCAGAAACCCGAAGATATGGCGTCTCGCGTCGTGCTGCCCGAACTGCAAGGCGACATCCGTCTCGACGGGGTCTATTTCCGCTACGGCGGCAACGAAACGTCGTATGTGCTGGAGAACATCAGCCTGGAGATCAAGCCCGGCGAGTTGATCGCGATCGTCGGCCGCAGCGGTTCGGGCAAGACGACGCTGGCGAAGCTGCTGGTCGGCTTCTACCCGCCCACCGAAGGCAAGATCAGCATCGACGGCTACGACATGAATACGATCGACAAGGAGTACTACCGCGCGCAGGTCGGCTACGTGATGCAGAGCAACCTGCTTTTCTCGGGCACCATCGCCGAAAACATCGCCAGCGGCGACGATAGCCCCGACCGGCGCCGCATCGAGGAAGTCGCGCGGATGGCCGATGCGCACCCCTTCATTGCCAAGATGCCGCGAGGCTACGAGCAGGTGGTGGGCGAGCGCGGCATGGGCCTGTCGGGCGGGCAGATCCAGCGCCTGTGCATTGCCCGGGCGCTGTACCACGACCCGCGCCTGCTGGTATTCGATGAGGCGACCTCGGCGCTCGACACGCAGTCGGAGAGCAACATCATCGCCAACATGGCCGACATCCTGAAGGGCCGCACCGCGGTGATCATCGCGCACCGCTTGAGCACCATCATGCGAGCCGACAAGATCCTCGTGCTCTACGAGGGCGCGATCGTCGAACAGGGGCGGCACGAGGAACTGGTGGAGCGCAAAGGCATGTATTACCAGTTGGTGCAAAAGCAATTGAGCGCGGCATGAAGATCCTCGATCAGGAGGTGGAGGCCAGCTCGACGTTTTCGTACGCCGGGCTGATCGAGAAGATCGAGATCCTGCGCTCGGCGCTGCGCTGGGCCTCCAGGCTCGAGAGACCCGAGATCGAGAAACTGCTGCGCCAGGCCAACACGCTGCGCGACGAGGTGATGCAGCTCTCGCACAAGGAGCGCTTCGTGATGGCCGCCGCGGCCGCGCCGGCACGCATGGATCTGTCGCGGCGCCAGCGCCGCCAGGGCTTGATCGAGCGCAGCTTCGTCTTCGAGGGCGCGTTCGGCGACAACCCGAAGCTGCTCGAGGCGCTGGAGATCGCGGAGAAGGCCGCACCCACCGATCTGCCCGTGCTCATCGACGGCGAGAGCGGCACCGGCAAGGAGCTGATGGCCAAGGTGATCCACGCCAACGGCTCGCGCGCCGAGCGGCCTTTCATTTCGGTCAATTGCGGGGCCATTCCCGAGAACCTGATCGAGTCCGAGCTGTTCGGCCACCGCAAGGGCTCGTTCACCGGCGCCGTCAACGATCGCAAGGGCAAGTTCGAGAGCGCGCACACCGGCACCATCTTCCTCGACGAGATCGGCGAGTTGCCGCTGTCGGGGCAGGTCAAGCTGCTGCGCGTGCTGGAGGCGCACGAGATCCAGCGGGTGGGTTCCGACGAGCCGATCGCGGTCGATGCGCGCGTCGTCGCGGCCACCAACCGCAATCTGCGCCGCTTGTGCGAAGAGGGGAAGTTCCGCGAGGACTTGTTCTACCGGCTCGGCGTCATTCTCGTCACGGTGCCGCCGCTGCGCGAGCGCAAGGACGAGATCCCTTTGCTGTTCGAGTTCTTCGGCGACGAAGCCGCCGAAGCGCTGAAGCGGCGCCCAATCGAGATGACCCGGCGGCTGCGCGAGTTCCTGCTCGACTACGCCTATCCGGGCAATATCCGCGAGCTGCGCAACATCATCTACCGGCTCTCATGCCTGGCCGGGCCGAAGGCCGATCTGGAACATCTGCCCGTGGACATCCGGCCGAATGCGCCGAATGCGCCGATTGCGCCGCTCGCGGCCGTACGCGACGTCGCACCCGGCAGCGATGCCAATGCGGCGAGCGGCGCTGCGCTCAGCGAGGCCAAGCGTGTCGCGAGCGATCTGGCAGAACGCGCGTTTCTCGAGCGCGGCCTGCAGGAAGTCGGCGGCGCGGTGACCGAACTGGCCAGGCGCTGCGACATGAACCGATCGCATGTGCAGATGCTGCTCAAGAAGCACGGCATCCGCTCAAAAGATTTTCGCAACGCGCAGCCGTCGCGCGACGACAAGTCCCATTGAACGCCGGCTTCACAGCACCGGGTGCATGGCGGTCCGGTCGGGGCTGGTCAGGTCTTCGGCGCGAACCACCACCACGGTGATGTTGTCGTGCCCGCCGCGCTGCAGCGCCAGCTCGAGCAAGGCCTGCGAGGCCTGCCGGCAGTTGCCGGGCAGCAGGGCCTGCTCCATCGCCACTTCGCTGACCTCGTTGCTGAGGCCGTCGCTGCACAGCAGGAAGATATCGCCGTCGACGACCTCGACTGTGGCGGCATCGATCTCCAGCGTGTCGGCTGCGCCGAGCGCGCGCGTGATCACGTTGGCGGGCGGGCGGTGCAGCGTATCGTCGCAGTTCGGCGCTCGCTGTGAGCGCGCCGCTTCGACCTGGCTGTGGTCGCGCGTCAGCGCTCGCAGTCGCCCGGCCCGGTACAGGTAGATGCGGCTGTCGCCGGCCCACAGGCAGGCGCAATCGCGCCCCGAGGCGAGCAGCGCCGCGATCGTGGTGCCGATGATCGGTACGTCGCGCGTTGTGGCCTCCGAACGCAGCCGGTGGTTGGCGCCCTGCAGGCGCTCGCGCGCATCGGCGATGCACTGCGCCAGGCTGTCCGCCGCGGGCAGATCCATCAGGCTGCGGATGGCCACACGGCTCGCGAACTCGCCCAGCGCATGTCCGCCCATGCCGTCGGCGACCGCCCACAGCCCGCGCGCGGGCTGTTCGAGGCAGGCATCCTCGTTGACTTGGCGCACCAGGCCGGTATGCGAGCGGGAGGCCGATGTCCAGCGAAACGGAGCGGACGTGGTACTCACGCAGTTCATCTTGACCCGTCGCGCTTGTTCAGGGCTGCGGCAGAACCGGTGCGAGATTGAAGGTCAGCGCGTTCTGACCCGCGTTGACGTTGATCGTGGAGTTGGCGGCCGAATTGTCGACGTTGATATTCAGGAACTGCAGCGTCAGTTGGTCAGCGATGTAATTGGTCTGGTAAAAATTGATGACCGGCACGATGCGAGCACTCTCGGGCTGGAATGCCCGGAACGCCCCGAAGACCCACGGTGCGCCGCCGGCGCCCGTGATGGCCAACATGGCCTTGTAGTCCAAGGCGCGGCTCATTGGAAGATCGCGGATGGTCGTCGTGGTCATGGTGCGCGTGTCTCGAGAATCTGGCTTGAATGGTTCGGTGGGGGCCACCGATGGCCCCCACTTTACCGAAGCTAAGTCGCTTTCAGATGAAACCCCTCATGAGGCCCAGAGCGAAACTGAACTTGTCGCCGTTGTTTTGGCGGGTCGTTTGCGTGGCGTCTTGATCGGCGCTGACGTTGTTGAAGCTGTTGACTGCGGAGCCAGGGCCAGCCACCACCATGTTGGGCGCAGAAAGCGCCATGAGTTGGGTGAGGTTCAGGACTGCGGCATTGCCACTGTCGTCGGCGCCACCGTGCACGGTGGTCATGGCGGCTTGGTCGAGTTCGATGCTGGCTGACAGGTCTTTGATGAACATTTGAGTTCTCCTAAGGATGGGTGAGTAGAGAAAGGATGGGGGAGGATCGAGCGATCGGCGGATTAGCCGCGGACGAAGCCGGGGAAGCCGATGAACAGGCCAAGGACGTCGCCGTTGTTTTGGCTGTTGAAGATCGACGCATTCTGGTTGGCGGTGACGTTGTTGCTGCTGGTCAGCGAGGAATTCGGACCCGCGAAGATCATGTTCCCCGCATTGACGGTCGACAGCTGGACAATCCCGCTGACAATGGAATTGCCATTGTCGTTGGCGCCACCGTGTACGGCGGTCATGGCGGCTTGGTCGAGTTCGGTGCTGGCTGACAGGTCTTTGATCAACATTTCAGTTCTCCTAAAGATGGGTGAGGCGAGTGATGGATGGAATCAGAACATCACGGGGCCGCCGAACGGGATGCGAACACCGGCGAACAGGCTGAAGACATCGCCGTTGTTTTGCTGGTTGTACTGCGTCGCATACTGGCTGGCGTCGACGTTGTTGCTGTTGGTCAGCGACGAACCCGCACCGGTGCCAACAATGTTCGGCGCGTTCAGGAGCAAGCCTTGGCTAATTCCGGAGACGATGGAATTGCCACTGTCGGTGGCGCCACCGCGCACAGCGG